>CAYZAR010000088.1:0-6421 GCA_964476455.1 uncultured Micavibrio sp. | reverse complement strand
GCTGAAGACGGCGCAAAAACCCCTGCACCTGATGGCGAACACGAACTCGCTGATGGCACCAAAATCAAAGTTGCTGGTGGCAAACTGGTTAAAGAAGAAAAAAAATAATCATCTCTCGGTGATATTTTTAAAAAACCCGCTAATCGGCGGGTTTTTTTATTAAACTTCTTTTTCCGCTGCCTTTAACGTGTTGAGCATTAAACAAGCAATCGTCATTGGACCCACCCCCCCGGGAACAGGTGTAATATATGCCGCCGACTTGGCCGCTTCTTCAAAGTCCACATCGCCGCAAAGCTTTCCGTTTTCAAGACGATTAATTCCCACATCAATGACTGTGGCTCCTGCCTTAATCCAGTCCCCCTTGACCAATTTGGGGCGCCCCACCGCCGCAATAACAATGTCGGCAAAGCGGCATAGTTCGGGAAGATTACGAGACTTTGAATGAGCCTGCGTCACTGTGCAGTTTTCACGCAATAACAACTGAGCCATCGGTTTGCCAAAGAGCAAAGATCTCCCAATCACCACTGCGTGTAACCCTGTCAAATCCCCAAGAGTTTCTTTGAGTAGGATCAGCGATCCTTGGGGCGTGCAAGGAATCATCCCCTCCTCTCCGGCAGCCAACTTGCCGATATTGAGAAGGGTGAGCCCATCTACATCCTTTTCGGGCACGATTCTTTGGATCAGGCTATCTGCATCAAGATGAGCCGGAAGAGGAAGCTGAAGAAGAATACCATGGACCGCAGCATCAGCATTCAAACGGTCAATCAAGGTCGCAATTTCTTGATTCGTGGCCGTATCAGGCAATTTGTATTCAAACGAATTAATGCCGACTTTCTCACAAGTCTTTATTTTTCCATTCACATAAACCGCACTAGCGGGGTCCTCTCCGACCAGAATCACAGCAAGCCCGGGCTTTTGGGAGAGAGCCGCCACCTGAGAAGTGAGCCCTTCCATCAGACGAGCGGCAACAGCTTTTCCATCAATCAAAGCAGATTTTCCTATCCTATTATCCATGTTTTTCCCCTTTGCGTGCTGTTTTCCACAAGAGCCTCATAATATTTATAAAAAGCTGTTGCAAGCCTATTCTATGCCTCTGTTCTTTATGCTACAGCCATTAGGTATGTGGTCCATTCCGATTCCATCTATCAAACTGAGTGACTCTACCCCTGCTGGGAGGTGGAAACTTTGGTTGTTAGCCTCCCTCATGACTCTGGCTGCAGCTGTAGGAACGTGGGGGTCTGGCCAATATCAGATTGGCCGTTTAGACAATCTGAAAAGCCGTTACGAAACCCCCGTTGAGGACTTTGCCGTTGTGATGGCCAAAGCCCTTCCTGACTCAATGGAAGCCGACTTGCTGGAAGGGTGCAAGCAAGTCCAAATCGGAACATGGCTACAAACCACCGATGCCCTGAAATTTAACGACCCTATTTCAGGAAATCGTATCCATGTTGAACTTGCCCCCGATCAAGCGTTTTTAGACATTAATGGCCGTGAAATTTCCTCTTGTGTCAGTGATGAAGTCGAAAACCGCCAATTTGATATTGGCTCAATGACCAACACATGGGCCATTATCTTGCTGATGGTTTCTTTGTCTTTCGGAGCATGGGCTTGGATTTGCTTTGGGTCCTCAAAAGCCAAAGCCCGCCGCAATATCTATGCCGAAACCTTGGCAGATCCCGACCAAATTACGCGTGGTGAAGACACCCCCTCCCACGATGAAAAGACAAATCCTTAGAGCGACATCTCGCCAACAAAATTTATTTGCATAAACAAATGAATCTGTGGTAAAAAGCGGATGCGCGTTTAAGAAGCTCACTTAAGAAGCTCACAAACGATAATCATTTTGTCTCTTGGGGTGTGCCATGACTGCTTTTGCTCTTAATTTCAATACTGCTTCTGTTCGTCCGTTTCATCAGCCCCCAGCCGCTGATAGCCAGCAATCTGCCCGTATAATTCCTATTGGCCACCCTCCTGCTGCTCACGATGAAAACACGCCAGAAGAAGCCTCCAGCAAGCCGAGCTTATGGGCACGGGCCAAAGCTGTGAGCCAGAATTTGGTCTCCTCCGTCAAAAAAGACTGGAGATGGATGGGTGCGAGTGCTGGTGTTGGTCTAGCTGCTAAAGTTTTGACTGCAGCTGTTGTGGTTCCGAATGCTGCCTTACTTGCCGGAGCCGCCGCTGGAGTTCTTGCTGTCAACACGGTTCGTTACATCAAGGACCGAACCGCTGAACAATCTGCCGTTCAAGAAAACGCAACCCTTCTTCATCAACGGACATGGGGGAAAGCCGCCGCTGAGGAAACAGGCCTTTACGCCCGCCACTTACTCAGCAAGCAATTCTGGGCCCGCAATTTGGTTGGGGGCACGATTTCTGCGGCAACCTTTGGTCTTTTTTCTCTTGGAGAAGCTGTTTCAGACACTGTCCAAGAGGCTTTTTTCACCCCGCAAGCAAGTGCTCCTGAACTTCCAGCCGCCCAAGCCCCTCTCCCTAAGGCTCCTGTCAATCCTGTTTCTGAAGCTCCTGCGCCTGCCATTACAAATCACCCAGATACCACCACTGTAGGGCCAGTTGAAGAAGTTGACCATTTGCCAGCAGCCAAAGAGCTTATAAATAGATCGGCCTCTGCCTCCAAAGCCGCTCAAGCCACTTACTTGCGAGCCGAGGCGGGGAATGCCCAAGCCGTTAAAGATTTGGCTTACTATTTTCAAAACGGGAAAGCCGGCCTTCCCGTTGATAAAGACCTCGCTCGCGCTTTGTTTGAACAAGCGGCCTTGGATGGCAACGAACAAGCTCTGGCCGATCTGCGATGGATGGATGGCCATGGAGCCCCGCTTTATAACCCAGCTGCGAAAGTAGCATCAGGTGCAGCAAATCATGTTGCTGCGGCTGGACACACACCTACCCCCTCGCACGCGCCTTTACCAGCCGCGTCTCAAGCCGTTGCTGATGTTGTTCCTTCTCCTCAAAGCGAGGTTCGTTTCTCTCCCATTTCTGAAGAAACCCGCCGCGCTGCATTGACTTCGGTTGGGGAAGGTTCCCCTCAAACTGAAACCGGCCTTCCAGCAGGTCGGCTTGCAGCGGAATGCCGTCCTACAGTGACCTCTTCTGCGAATGGCCATACGTCTATGTTGGCCAATTGCCGAGAATTCTTCAATACCATAGTCCGAGGCGATTCGGTTCGGCATATTGCCCCAAACGGCACAACCGAAAACTTCGTTTACGGGGGAGAGGCTCCAGCTTCGACAGCAGACTTCCGCAAACGGACTCTCGGAGCGTTTATTGGCGAGAAATTCTCTCACTTTCTCTCCCCACGATAACCGCGGAGAGAAAGAGATTTTAGCGATCCGTTGAAATCTCTATTTTTTTGATCTTGCCTTTTTCAAGGGTCATAGCCAGTTTTCCCTCGAGCATGGACTCTGCCAAGGCTCCAAAGATTTCATGTCTCCACCCCTTACCCAACACCAGATCAGACGACGAAGCCCTCATCGCCAATGCTTCAAGATCATCCGCGCTTGCAATCAAACGGGGAACCACACCCTGTTCTGAAGCCTCAATCTTAAGGAGCATTTTCAACATTTCGACAACGGGAGCCAGTCGCTGTGGCAAAGGTGTTTTGATCTCTGGACGCGGACATTCCGATTCAGGACACGCCAACCCCTTAGCTATAGCATCCATCACAATGCGGCCAAACTTTCCTTTGGCCATATCAGGAGAAATTCCACGAATACGGGCCAACTCGGGTTCGCTTTGCGGTCTTTGGTACACCATATCCAGCATGGGCTCGTCTCGCAAAATACGGCTGCGTGGCACATCTTTGCTTTGGGCTTCTTTCTCTCTCCACGCCGCAAGTTCACGCAAAATTGCTAAGTCCCGAGGTTTAGGCGAACGGAGCTTTAACCGTTTCCAAGCCTCTTCAGGCTTGACCTCGTAAGTGGCCGGATCAAGCAGAATATTCATCTCCTCCTTGACCCATTCCACGCGGCCTTTTTTCTCAAGACGCACACGCAAAGATTCGTAAATATCTACCAGATGAACCACATCCCCTAGCGCGTAGGCAAGTTGTTTATCGCTGAGCGGACGACGAGACCAATCCGTAAACTGGCTGCTTTTGTCCACACTCGCTTTGGCAATGTCGTTGACCAGAGCTTCGTACCCTACTTGGTCACCATAACCGCACACCATTGCAGCAATTTGCGTATCAAACAAAGGGGAAGGAACCTGACCGCTTAATTGTAAAATAATTTCAATGTCTTGCCGCGCAGCATGGAAGACTTTCAGAATGCGTGAATCATGCATCAGGTCCCATAGAGGAGAAAGATCTAACTTCTCCAAAGAAAGCACATCAATTCCAGCTGCATTTTTATCAGGACCAGAAAGCTGGATGAGGCAAAGCTTCGCGTAGAAGGTTCTCTCGCGCATAAACTCGGTATCAACCGTAATATAAGGGGCAGATTTGAGAGAAACGCAGTAATCCTGCAATGCGGCATTGGTGGTAATCAGGGTCATTGAAAGCTCAAAACTAGACGAACGAGAAAGGCTCTCTTGTTCATAGCCCATTTTGTAATCCAAAAACCAGAAAAAATATAAAAAGTCCCCCAACGAGTTGGGGGGCTTATATCTTGTTTCAACGGAAAATCTTCCTAAGCCGTTTTGACTCTCCGAATAAACTGGGTCACAGACTCTGTCATATCTTGTCCACGAACCGTCAGATTATCGCTAGACGAAAGAACAATGTCTGCAATTTTCCCAACCTCTTGAACGTCACGGCTCACATCGCTGACGTGGCTACAAATGTTATTGGCCATTTGCGAAACCGTCTGAATATTGTGAGCAATAGACTCCGCAGACTCTTTTTGTTCTTCCATCGCACTGGCAATCGTCAGCGAGATTTGTTCAATTTTAAGAATCTGCTTGGTGACTTCAGAAACAGTGTCAACCGTCGCACGGGATTGAGATTGAATAGCCTCGATTTGAGTCGAAATTGTTTCTGTTGCCTCTGCCGTTTGGTTGGCCAAGGATTTCACTTCACTCGCCACCACAGCAAACCCTTTTCCAGCCTCTCCAACACGCGCTGCCTCAATCGTTGCGTTCAAAGCCAAGAGATTGGTTTGCTCGGCAATTCCCTTAATGATGGTTACAATCTGGCCAATCTGATCGGCCGATTCAGCCAGAGAGTAGATCTGTTTCGCTGCATTTTGAACCATGCCCGATGTCGTGGTAGAAATAGCCGATGAATCACGGACACGTTCGGAAATTTCATTGATGCAGCTACGCAGTCCCTCGGACGCATTGGCAACTTCCGAGGTATTGTTAGCAGAAGACTCACTCGCACGTAGAATCTCTGCGGTCCCCAATTCCGCCCGCTCAAACAAGGTCTTCATCCGCGTGGCTGCTTCATGAAGTTCTCCGGTTGCTTGCCCCAAGGCCATGACCAGACTTCCCGTTTCATCATCAAATTTTTCAGTCAAGGCCGACACCACATTAGACCGTTCAATCTGGGTTTTACGTCCCAGCTCTTGCTCCGCCACCAACGCGTCAGCCTGAATTTTGTTTTGTTTGAAGACAAGCACAGCTCGCGCCATCTCACCAATTTCATCTTGGTCTTCGGTGTGTGCCACATCAATGGAAACATTGCCTTCCGCCAAACGGGCCATCACATAGGTAAGGCCAGCCGTCCGCCTCACAATATTGCGTGCAATCAGCAAACTATATGTCCCTGCACTCAAAATAGAGGCAATCAAAATCGCCCACGTCATTAAGACCATTTTATCATGGGCATCTTTGAGCATCGCAAAACTGCTGCTAGCAGTTTCCTCTTCCAATGCACTCAATTGTGCAAGGATTTCTCCCATAGATTTTTCAATTGCAGAGAACCCCGTCTCAAGCTCTTTCGTTGCCTGATCTTGAGCAAAAAGACTCGTAAATTCAAAGACCTTATCACCACTAGCCTGCATTTTTTTGAACTCACCCGTCAAGGCTGCTGCTAGGTCTTTCCCCTTGCTATCCGAAATACTCTCAAACTCCGCTGTCAGATCTAAACCTTCCTTAATCGTGGCCTGAGCTTTGGCTTTCAACTTTTCAATTTTCTTGGCATCAAGCTCCGCCGGAGCACCGACAATCAACCCCCGCGCAATCTCGTATTTATTGGCAATCTGGCCTTGGAGCTTTGTTCCCTGCAGCGATGTATTGTAGATAACCGAGGCCGCCGAATTCATCTGCTTGCCTTCATAAAGGGCCGCCCCAGAAATTAAGACTAGCGCACATCCAGACAAGAACACAGAAAAGTATAATTTGCTTCGAATGGTTTTGAGCATATTCATAACAATGGCTCCTTTGATTTTTGCGCCTCTGAAGGTGTACAAAACTACAAGTACCTAAAAATCTTAAAAATTCCGTGAAAAGACGGGGTACGATGTAGCCC
>CAYZAR010000087.1:0-6447 GCA_964476455.1 uncultured Micavibrio sp. | reverse complement strand
GTATTGGCCGTTCCGAGGTCAATCGCCATATCGGCAGACATTGCACTAAACAATCGCGAGAACATTATAAATCCTTTGGGTGAAGGACAGACAAGGACCTATCCATAAAAAATGCCACGCCGAAAACCAGCGAACCCCGTCTATAGCAAACTTCCCGCGTTGTTGCACGCGGGAAGTCAAAAACTCTGCCTTTTTCTTGGGTATTGAGTCCCCAAGACTGCATAGGATACCTAGCCTTGACGGGCTTTGCAGCGTGGTTTGGCTTTGTTGATGACATAGACCCGCCCTTTGCGGCGCACGACGCGGCAGTTACGGTCACGGGTCTTAATTGTTTTCAATGAGTTAACGACTTTCATCGCGCTATTCCTTCTTTATTGAGTGCCGGACCTTACTAGGCCTTTTGCCCCTCTGTCAAGCGGATTTATAAAAATAAATCCATCTTTTCTCTCTTTGTGAGGCTGTTAACCTTCTCCTAAAGGGTTTAGGGCAGAATAAGGGTTCGGTATGTACGATACCTTCTAACAAAATAAAGTCGGTTTTTCAAATGACTTCACCTACGCCAAGCTCAGCGGCTCCTCCACCTATTGATAAAACTGTTCTCGCCAGCGAGTTTCAGGCCGCCATGCTGGGGCACCAGTTAAGCTTGAATTACCAACCAATTATCAATCTCCAGAACGCCCATATTTGTGGCTTTGAAACCTTGATGCGGTGGAACCACCCCTCACGAGGCTTTATTTCCCCGGGGGTTTTTATCCCCGTAGCGGAAGAAAGCGGGTTGATTGTCGAGGCCAGTAAATGGGCCCTCAAAGAGGCCATCCGCGCCTTAAAACGGCTGGAAGGCCACGTTGGACATAACGAAAAGATTTATATGAGTGTAAATTTCTCCCCCAATGACCTTGCCTCGGAAACCTTCGTGGACGAGATGTATTACATTATCAGTGCGAGTGATGTGCGACCGGTCCAGATTCAATTGGAAATCACAGGCGAGCTTCTGAAAGCTCAACCGGAACAAGCTCTTCACACTCTTGGTATTTGCCGTAGCACTGGCCTCAAAGTTGCGGTGGACGATTACGGACTTGGGGATCCTTCTGTTTTCATGGGCTATATGGATGAATTTCCCTTAAGCGCGGTCAAGATTGACCAGCTCATTATCCGCGATCTTTTGAAAGACCCCGTTAAAATTGACACTGTTAAAAAGATTATTGAGGAAGCGAAGAAGCGCAATATCGAAGTTATTGCCGAAGGGGTAGAAACCAAAGAAGAGGCTCTTGAGCTGGTCCGCCTTGGCTGTGACTTTGGTCAGGGATATTACTTCATGAAACCCTTGCCGGAACGCGAACTCACGGGGCTCCTGCTTCAACTGACCGGATTTCTGGACCGCTTGAAGGTGTAGAAATCTGTCTGGAAACTTATTCAAGGAAACCCGTCATAGTTGCCTCTGAATTTTTTCTTGCCTTTTGCCATATCACGAAATATGGTCCCGTGATTGAATTGATATGTCATCCCGTGGGCGCGTCCGCAGGACGCTGGCACGAACGGGATCCGGAATCTTGTGCAACTTCGTTGCGCTCAATATGCCGGATCCCCGATCAGCTTCGCTTTCCTTGTCGGGGATGTATAAATAATTTGGGGATCAACTATAAATGCGGGGCACGCAATGGCATCTAGCCGAAAAAAAGCAAAAATTTTTCTATTGGATGACTCGGCCACGTCCGCCTCAGTCCTTGACCGACTTCTCCAAAAAACCGGACAACCATTTGAAATTATTCATTTTCCACGACGCGGGATTCTGATTCCTCGTATCAAGAAACTGAATCGAGAAGAACTCCCCACCTCTTTCATTCTCGATTCCAATGGAGAGGACGGCTTGCGTGCAGCGGAAATCCTTATCCAGCACTACCAAGCCCTTTCCGCCCCTCTCCCTCTGATCTGTTTTACCTCCAGTTTCGTTGATGTTTCCTTTAATGTGTGTTCGAAATTGTTAAAACAACAACCGAACCTCCGCGTTAACTTTACTGAAATTGCTTCCTCTTCAGACGAAGTTGAGTTTATCTCAGCCCTTCTTGGACAACAAACTCCCCGCCGCCTCCCCTGCTGCTATGGCCTGCGTGAAGTTCTCAATCTTGAATTTGGCTTGAACCTTTCTCTTGATGTTGACGATTCTTTGTATGCACGGGAGTATCGAGACCTCAGACTGGGCAAAGATCAAACCCCCACCACGCTCCCTCAACTTTTACAATGGCTGCATCAACAGCGCAACTTGCCAACACAAGCGTTATACCCAGTCGCAACAGAACTTCTCCGCCGATTTGCTCAAGAACAACAGGTTACGGCTTCTCTCCTTCCTCCCTCTTTGTTTCTCGGGAAAGACAAGATCGACTTTCACTGCGCGGTTGGTGGGCCTGCCTATGGACCCGTTGTGTTCTCTTTGGAAAACATTAAGCCAGACAAAGCAAAACCCATTCTGGTCTTGCCTGATTACCCCAGCGGTGGAGTTTTATCCGGTTATTTCAATCTCCTTGCGGGGGTTGTGGTCACAAGCCCTAAAATCGCAGACCATGTGGAATACGCCCTCAAAGAAAATCGCCTGAACGGACTTCTGGGCTGCGCTTCCTCCTCGCTGCCCCCATCCTCTTCTCCTTTTTTCGAAGGGGACTCTGTCCAATTGGGAGAACACACACTTCGAAAGGGAGATTGGATTCACTTACGCAGCCCCCTAGATGCAGAACCTTCTGTGCACCTCTCGCGTGATGATTTAGACGTTCTGAGCCGCATCTCAAGCAAGCTGCAAGATATATGGCGCCAGCAATCCCTTCCTGTTTTCGCAGCAAATGAAAGCGGTCGTCCGCAGGATTCTTACAGTTTTCCTTATCCGGTGGGATTGTTCCGCAGCGAAGCTCTTGCCAGCGAATCTCCAGAACAAATGAGACTCATCGCAAAAATGATCCAAGGGCAGGCAACCCCAGAGGATACAAAAAACCTCGGCGACTCCCTGTTTTACGATTATAAATCCCTAGCTTCTGCCAGTACTTCACACTCAAAACCCTTCTGTTTCCGCTTATTTGATTTTCGCATACAGGATCATTTCCCCCGTGATCTGCATCCCGCGCTTACCCGCGGGGGTGTTTGTCAAGGTGATGAAGCCTTGGCACAATACCCCCAACTTTACGCGCTTCAACTTGAATCCCTCATTTACGGTTTTGGCGGAGAAATCGATGCCAAATACAGATATAATCATCTGCTCTGCGGAGAAGATAATACTCCCTTTCCTCTATTGGATGTCATGATGCCCTCTCTTCGTACGCTCAAAGGCGTTGAGACCTTCGTCCAGATGGTTGAGGCAGCCGCACAAGATCAAAGGATTTGTTGCGACAACGACTACAGAGTTGGGATCATGCTGGAACAGAAAGAACTCTGCGAAGATATTGAAAGAGTTGCTCCTTTGGTTGATTTTATCAAAATCGGCAGTAACGATTTAACCGCCTCCGTTCTTGGAATATCACGCGGCGATACGAAAGCTCGAAGTGACTACCGCGCCGCGCATGGCTTTGACCCCTTCCATCACCCTGCACCGGAAGTTTTTGATGACGTTCTTTCCCTTGCAATTGAGAAGGCCCTAAAGGCAAACCCACGAATTGAAATAGGCCTTTGCGGAGACCATGCTCAAGACCCCCGTCTTGTTGCCAAACTTTTCGCTCTTGGGGTCAAAACTTTCTCCGTCTCGCCCAAAAATGGAAACATACCTTTGCTGACCCCTCTTGCCTATCTTGAAGTTTCCAGAAGCCAGCGATCCCCCTGTTGATGAATTTCCACTCCCTCTTCACAAAGAGGGGGATTGGGGGCAAACTGACCTTCATTTTCTCACTTTACCGGAGGTCAGGTTGTGGCTCTGAAAATTGCTATTCTCAAAGAGACTGCCGAGTTTGAAAAACGCGTGGCGACCACGCCTGAAATCGTCAAACGCTACGTTGCCAAAGGTTTGGACGTTCTGGTTGAATCGGGCGCGGGCGTGCCTGCCTCGTTCATGGACAGCGACTATGAATCCGCCGGAGCCAAAATTGTTAAAACATCAGCCGATGCCACAAAATCGGCTGACATTGTCTTGTGCGTTCAGTCTCCCTCTTCCCTTAAAGCCAAAGAGGGAGCCCTTTTGATTGGATTGCTCTCCCCCTACAACGCAGCAGAAAGACTGGCGGGATACGCCAAAGAAAATCTGGTCAGCATGGCGATGGAACTTGTCCCCCGCACAACACGGGCGCAGGCGATGGATGTTCTCTCGTCTCAATCTAACTTGGCTGGATACAAATCGGTTCTTGATGCCGCCGCCTATTTCACCCGTGCTTTTCCCATGATGATGACCGCCGCCGGAACAATTCCTCCCGCCCGTGTTTTTGTTATGGGGGCGGGAGTTGCAGGACTGCAAGCCATTGCAACAGCGCGCCGCCTTGGTGCAATTGTCAGTGCCACCGATGTTCGTGCTGCTGCCAAAGAACAGGTGCAATCTCTTGGCGCGACTTTTGTCATGGTAGAAAGTGACGAGATGAAACAAGCCGAAACCTCAGGCGGCTACGCCAAGGAAATGTCGGAGGACTTCAAACAGAAACAAGCCAAACTGGTAGCCGACACTCTCATTCGTCAAGACATTGTGATTACCACCGCTCAAATCCCGGGGAAAAAAGCTCCCACCTTGATAACGGATGAGATGGTCCATTCGATGAAACAAGGATCGGTGATTGTGGACCTTGCCGTTGAGCAAGGCGGCAACTGCACACTTTCCAAAATGGGGGAAGTCGTGGATGTGAACGGGGTTAAAATTCTGGGATTTTGCAATGTCCCTTCGCGCCTTGCCACTGATGCCTCGGCTCTTTATGCCCGCAACCTGTTTAATTTTGTTGGCCTGCTGCTTGATAAAGAGGGAAAACTCGCCGTCAATCTTGGTGACGACATTTTGAAAGCGACTACTCTTACCAAAGACAGCCAGATTATCCACCCAAACTTTCAAGCAACGTGATAGAGGTTTTTCATGTCGGACCCACAAACTCTTTTGAATAGTCAAGCCGCACAACTTTCCACTTTGGCGCAACAGATTTCCACCCAAGCAGACAGACTGGCAGCCGATGTGGCCTCCTACAGCTTTTCCGCTGGGGGACAGGGCGGGTCTTTCCTGATGATGGGCCTGACTATTTTTGTTCTGGCCTGTTTTGTCGGGTACTATGTTGTCTGGCGCGTTACGCCTGCACTTCACTCGCCTTTGATGGCGATTACCAACGCCATTTCCTCGGTGATTATTGTCGGGGCTCTGATTGCGGCAGGTCCGATGGATCTGACTTTCTCGAAATGGATGGGTTTTGGGGCTGTTGTTCTGGCCTCCGTCAATATTTTTGGAGGATTCATTGTCACGCGCCGGATGCTACAAATGTTTAAGAGGAAAGGATGATCCACTTGTCATCCAGTGCCCCTTTGTCATCCCTGTAAAAGTCCATCAACTCGGTTCCAGAAAGTTTCTATAATAAGAGACCTATAACTGAAGGAAGAGATGGGAAGGATTGATCGGAGCGGAGGGCAAGCACGTCACCATCTGGCCCGATCATGACGAACCAGAGCAAGTCTATGCCCGCAATGCGGCGAGTGCCGCCGCGCGCGCTGGGGCGGTCTCCGTTGAAATCCTCAAAATCCCGCCTGACAAACCCGCCAAATGGGATGCCGCCAACGCGGTGGCCGAAGGGCTGGATATTCCGGCCATCCTCAAAAACTGGGAACGGCTGGTGGCCAAAGATCCGCCACTCCTGCGCAAAACCCTGCCGCTGTTCAGTATCGCCGACCTGCAACGGGATAGCAGCCCGATGCCGGATGATCTGATCGCCCCGCGCATTCTTACACCTGGTGGTCTGTTGGTGTTCGGCGGTGCGTCTTTTCTTGGCATGACCAGCAAACGGCCATTGCGGGTGTTCTATCTGCAGGCTGAGGTGCAATACCATTATCTGCGGGAGCGCATTCAGCGGTTGGCTGAAGAAGACCCGTTTCAGGCGTTAAGCGGCGCTGGGGCTTTGCGCTCCTATTACACCTCCGGCGTGATGCTCCATCGCCCCGATGAAAAGCGACCCGAACGGCTGTTGCTGTTTGAGCTGCGTAACGGGCCGGAACTGCCGCCCAGGATGGTGGTGCGTACAACGCATGGATGGGAGAGCATCGCCAACTACGCTGAACGATTGGCCTGTCGGGATCAGGGCGACCGACAGGACGCGGAACGCCTGCGCAAGACCGACACGATCATTCGCCTGATCTACGAACAGGCCCTTGAAGGACGGATCTATACCGCCAACCAGTTCGCGGAAGGGTTCGAGAACAAGGAAGGCTTGGGAAGCAGCCGCACAATCCGCGAGCGATTAAGCGTTCTGGCCACCAAGGGGCATATGAAGTTTTTCAAGAACGCGGATGACTATGGCC
>CAYZAR010000086.1:2276-6573 GCA_964476455.1 uncultured Micavibrio sp. | reverse complement strand
TTTTTGATAATCCAAAGCCCTTAGAGTTGATTCAGCAGATTCTAAAATTTTATCCCAAAAATGCTCTTGTGTTTGATTTTTTTGTAGGTTCAGGCTCTACTGCCCATGCAGTATTAGAAATGAATGCGGATGATAATGGCACTAGAAAGTTTATTACAGTTCAGTTGCCTGAAGAATGCTCTGAAAAATCTCCAGCGTATAAAGCAGGCTACAAAAATATTGCAGACCTATCTAAAGATCGTATCCGCTTGGCAGGAAAGAACATCAGAAAGGCATACGACAGTAGTATTGACTGTGGATTCCGTGTCCTAAAAATTGATACGTCCAATATGGCGGAAGTGTATTATACGCCAGACGCAGTTAAGCAGGGTGACCTGCTGGCAGCCGTGGATAATATCCGGCCAGATCGTTCACCAGAAGACTTGCTCTTCCAAGTGCTGCTGGATTGGGGTGTTGACCTTACTTTGCCCATTCAAAGAAGAATGGTCAAAGTCATTAAGGATGAAGGAGGAAGGATGAATGATGAAAAAAGAAGTTCATCCTTCAACCCTCATCATTCATCCTTAACCAAAGAATACGAAGTCTTCTTTGTCGATGGCAACGCCCTTGTCGCTTGCTTTGACACGGGCATTACCGAAGGGCTGGTCAAGGAACTCGCCGCCGAAAAGCCCCTGCGCGTGGTATTCCGCGATAATGGGTTTGCTTCAGATTCCGTGAAAATCAATGCGGAGCAAATCTTCAAGCAGATGTCCCCTAGCACTGATATGAAATCGATATAGGGGGAAATATGGATCAAACCGCACTACAAAGCCTGTTGAATACGTTAATCACCACTTGGGAAAACGAAGTGGTGGAATTTAAGGAAGTGGGCGATAGCTACTCCACCAGTGATATTGGAAAGTATTTTTCTGCGCTTGCCAATGAAGCCAACCTACGGGGGCTAGAAAAGGCGTGGCTGGTGTTTGGAGTGAACAATCAAAGCAGAACCCCAACTCATACAGATTTTAGGTCTGAGCCAGAGCGGCTACAGGCAACAAAAAAACAAATTGCGGATGGCGCAGAGCCAAGCGTTACATTCAGAAATATCTATGAATATACCCATCATTCTGGTGGGCGTATTATTCTGTTTGAAATACCCGCCGCCCCGCGTGGAATGCCTATCGCGTGGAATGGTCATTATTACGCCCGTGCGGGGGAGAGTCTCACCGCGCTTGGCGTGGATAAACTCGATGAAATCCGCCAGCAGACCCTTTCCACCGATTGGACGGCTCAAATTGTTCCGAATGCCACAGTGAATGATCTGGATGAAACCGCTGTTCAGAAGGCGCGTTCATCTTTTGCCCGCAAACATGCCAACCGTTTCTCCGCCGAAGACATGGCAGGCTGGACACTGCAAACATTCCTTGATCGTGCTAAACTTACGCAAAACGGCCAGATTACGCGCACAACGCTTTTGCTGTTGGGTAAGGCAGAATCCTCTCACTTGCTTTCGCCTCATCCCGCACAAATGGCTTGGAAGCTGGAGGGGGCAGAACGTGCTTATGAGCATTTTGGCACACCTTTCTTGCTTACCACAACGCAGCTTTATCAGAGAATCCGCAACATACAGATTCGCTTGCTCCCAAATGGTGAGCTTCTCCCGCACGAAGTTTCCAAGTATGACCAGAAAATCGTTTTGGAAGCCCTGCATAACTGCATTGCCCATCAGGATTATACGCGCAACGGGCGTATCAATGTCATTGAGCAACCAGACAAGTTGATTTTTGAGAATGAAGGAGGATTCTTTGAAGGAAACCCTGACGATTATGTGCTGGGCAATAAAATGCCACGGCGCTATCGCAATTCCTTCCTTGTTGAGGCAATGGTTGCCCTCAATATGATTGATAAAATGGGCTACGGTATTCACGATATGCACAAGGGGCAAGCCAGACGATACTTCCCAATGCCAGATTATAATCTTTCTGAGTCTAATGCTGTCAGGATGACTATTTACGGCGGTGTGGTTGATCCTGCCTATAGCCAGATGCTCATGCAAAAAACAGATTTGCCGTTTGAAGATGTTCTGGCACTGGATCGCGTACAGAAGAATCATCCAATTCCTGACGAAGCTATCAACCGTTTGCGCCGTGCAAAGCTGATTGAAGGCAGAAAACCGCATTTTCATGTTTCGGCAACCGTGGCGGCGGCAACAGATCACAAAGCTGAATATATCCGCACCCGCCCTCAACATGATGCCCACTACCAAAAGCTTATTCTGGATTATCTAGAGAAGAATGGTTCCGCATCGCGAAAAGACATTGATGATTTGCTTTGGAAAATACTTAGTGAGGCTCTCGATCAGGGGCAGAAAAGTCATAAAATTGCCAATTTGCTCAGTAATTTACGCAGGTCTGGGCATATTCGCAATGCAGGCATAAGGCGTAAACCTGTATGGCGACTTGCAGAAAGAATGCAGAGTAAAAAGACTGATTTGCAGAAAGAAAATGAAAATTAAATGTTTAAAATCAATCAGTTGGCTTTCTGTGATTGCAGAAAGAATGCAGAAAGAAACAAGGGACAAGGCGCATGAAACTTAAATTCAAAGTCCAGCCTTACCAGACCAATGCCGTGGAATCCGTTGTGGATTGCTTCGCTGGCCAGCCTTATAGCACGGGCACGACCTACCGCATTGATCCCGGCAAGAAGCTGCAAGCCAAGCTGGATGAAACAGGTTTCAAGAATGCTGACCTGATGCTGACGGATAGTCAAATTCTGGCCAATATCCATGAAGTGCAAAAGCGCCAGAATTTACCGCTTTCATCTGGCCTTGCTGATTTCACGTTTTTGAACGCCAAGAAGGAAAGCATTGCCGTTCCTGTTGCCTACAAGAAGGATGCACTGGCTGCTTCGCGTATTCATCTCGATATTGAGATGGAAACAGGCACGGGTAAAACCTACTGCTATATCAAAACCATCTTTGAGATGAACAAGCGCTATGGCTGGAACAAATTCATCATCATGGTTCCCAGTATTGCTATCCGTGAAGGCGTTTATAAGTCACTGGAAATAACCGCTGACCACTTCACGGAAAGCTACGGCAAGAAGGCGCGGTTCTTTATCTACAATTCTAAGCAGCTTCACCATCTGGAGAGCTTTTCATCGGACGCTGGTATCAATGTCATGGTGATAAATATTCAAGCCTTCAATGCAACTGGAAAAGAGAATCGCCGTATCTATGACGAGCTGGATGATTTTCAATCTCGCCGCCCGATTGATGTGATTAGCAGCAATCGCCCTATCCTGATTTTGGATGAGCCGCAGAAAATGGAAGGTAAGGCTACGCTGGAAGCCCTGCCAAAATTTAAGCCCTTGGCCATTTTCCGCTATTCCGCCACGCATAAAACCCAGCATAACAAAATCCATCGACTTGATGCTCTGGATGCCTATAACCAAAAGCTGGTGAAGAAAATTGCCGTGCGCGGCATTTCTATGAAGGGGCTGGCTGGAAGCCGCGCCTATCTCTATCTGGAGTCCATTGAAATTTCCAAACAAGCGCCAGTGGCGCGGATTGAGATGGAAATCAAGCAGACTGGCGGGGAAATCAAGCGCAAGGTTATGCGCCTTTCCAAAGGCCAGAACCTGTATGACCTGTCCAACAAGCTGGATCAGTATCAGGGCTTTGTTATCTCCCAGATTGATGCCAATCAGGACACGGTGGAATTCACCAATGGCCATGTGCTTACGGCTGGTGAAGCCACGGGCGATGTCACTGAGGCCACCATACGCCGTATCCAGATCAGGGAAACGATCAAAGCGCATTTGGAGAAAGAGCAAAAGCTGTTTTCTCAGGGGATTAAGGTGCTGTCCCTGTTCTTCATTGATGAGGTGGTGAAATACCGCGATTATAGACAGCCGGATGAGCAAGGCGATTATGCCCGTATCTTTGAAGAAGAATACGAAACGCTTAAAGCGGAGTATCTGGGGACGCTTGATATGGAAGGCAATGAAGCCTACCGCAAACATCTGGACGGGATTGATAGCAAGAAAACTCATGAGGGTTATTTCTCCATCGACAAAAAGACCAAGCGCCTGAAAGATCCGGAAATCGGCGCCAAGGCCGTGGATTCCGATGATGTGGATGCCTATGACCTGATTTTGAAGAACAAGGAACGGCTTTTGTCCTTCGCTGAGCCTGTGCGGTTTATCTTCTCGCATTCGGCTTTGCGCGAAGGCTGGGATAATCCGAACGTCTTTGTCATGTGTATGCTGAAACATAGCGACAACACCATCTCCCGCCGTCAAGAGGTTGGACGTGGTT
>CAYZAR010000086.1:0-2266 GCA_964476455.1 uncultured Micavibrio sp. | reverse complement strand
GTTGCCGTCAGATCTCCCTGAAATGCGTAGCGAATGGCGACCGGATGGATCACCCCGCCACCGTGCATGAAATCAACGTCCTGACCGTGGTTGCCAGCGAGAGCTACAAAAACTTTGTGGCTAACCTTCAGGAAGAAATCAGTGAAGCCTTGTCTGCCCGTCCGCGCAAAGCAGATGAGGCTTATTTCATGGGCAAGATTATCAAGACCGAAACAGGCACGTTGCAGGTTACGCCAGCACTGGCCAAGCAGATATACAAGTACTTGCTGAAAAACGACTACACAGATGAATCTGACCAGATTGCAGATGCCTATCATGCCGCCAAGAAAGAGCAAAAGCTGGCTGCATTGCCGGAAGAACTTGCGCCACATGCTGAGCAGGTCTTCCTGCTGATTGATAGCGTCTTCAGCGCAAGCCAACTGCCACAGATTGGCGATGATCGCAAACCAAAAACCAACCCCCTGAATTCCAATTTTGAGAAGAAGGAATTTCAGGAACTTTGGGGCAGGATCAATCGCAAGGCGGTTTACCGTGTGGAATTCGATTCCGCCGAATTGATTAAGAACTGCATTAAGACCCTGAATAAGGAGTTGCGCGTTTCTCCCCTTCAATACACCATCCAGACGGGTATTCAAGGGGATCAGATTACAGATGGCCAGCTTAAGGCTGGCGAAATCTTCCAAGTGCAAAACACCGTTACGGAAGCGCATAACGCCTCAATTCATTCCTCTGTCAAATATGACCTGCTGGGCAAAATTGCCGAGAATGTGCAGCTCACGCGCAAAACCGTAGCTGAAATCTTCAAAGGTATGGAAGCGGCTATCTTCGGGCAATTCAAGCAGAACCCTGAGCATTTCATTGCGGAAGCTTCCCGCCTGATTAAAGAGCAAAAGGCCACAATTATCATCGAGCGCCTCAGCTATGACGAAGTGGCCGGAAGCCATGACGTAAGCATATTTACGGCTGGCCAGAGCAAGCAAGACTTCACCAAAGCCACGGACAAGCTCAAAAATCACATTTACGACTACGTGATTACAGACTCCACGGTTGAACGGGATTTTGTGAAAGAGCTGGATACCAGCGCAGAAGTCACTGTCTATGCCAAGTTGCCCAGAGGGTTTCTGATACCTACTCCTGTAGGCGACTATAACCCTGACTGGGCTATTTCCTTCAAGGAAGGTAGCGTGAAGTACATATACTTCGTGGCGGAAACAAAGGGCAGTATGTCCTCAATGGAGCTGCGCGAGATTGAAAAAACAAAAATAGAATGCGCCAGAAAGTTTTTCGACAAGATCAACCAACGCATTACCGCCGATAAGGTAAAATACGATGTGATTGATAGCTATGGGCGCTTGATGGATGTTGTTGGGGTGAAGGCTGCATGAATAATGACCTGTTAGCAGAGGTTATTGAAAACATTCGCCGTGGCAACCCAGCGAGCTTAGACACATATCTGAAGACAATAGTTAAGGAATGCGAGTTAGACGGGACAAAGACCAAGTTCTACGCCCATATGATTGCATTAGATGGGAACGGCAATGTCCGACTAGATGATTTTATCAGCTTCGTAGTGCAGCACATAATTGCTTACGTTATTCCTCGTAGCAGGTTTGAAGAGGCAAAGCTAAAGGATGGCGAGGAAGGCTTAGGCAGGCATCATGCGCGTTTGTATGACGAGGCCAAAAAACTATTTACGCCGCTAAAAACCACTGGTGAAGGCGGTGAAATGCTGCTCTTCATACTCGGAGAAGTCTTTCTGGGGTTGCCGCAACTATTCTGCAAGATGAGTGTTAAAACGTCCGGCCAAGTCCATTATCATGGCGCTGATGGTATTCATGCCGGTATTGGTGCGGACGGAAAACTGGAGCTTTATTGGGGGGAGTCCAAATTACATAAGGATTTTAACAGTGGCGCTAATGATTGTATCAAAAGCCTATCCCCTTTCCTCAGCCGTGAAAGCGATACTGACCATGAAGACCTGTTGCTTTTGCAGACCCACTTAGATTTGCATAAGCCGGAGTACACGGCGGCGATAAAAACTATTTTGGACAAAGATAATCCGGCCTTCAACGACGTGAGGTACTGCGGCCTGTGCTTTATCGGTTTCGATAAAGACCTCTATTCATCCGCTACGACGGAAGCCATAATCAATCAAAGCTGCGAAGACTGGAAGCAAGCTATATGCAAGAAACTTAAAGATAAAAAGCTGGATGGCTTTCTTGATTTTTTTGGGCATACCCGCGCGATGAATGAAGACTAGTTGTCC
>CAYZAR010000085.1:0-6591 GCA_964476455.1 uncultured Micavibrio sp. | reverse complement strand
GACAAAGCCTTGCCAATTAAGGCGAACGTTCCGTTCCATCGCTTCCCTATCAGTTTAATGAGATTGTCCTTGAAATCAGCCCCACCGAGTGGCGCGTCTTGAATGGCGTCCTTGGCGGCATTGATGCGCTTCTCTAACCCCTGTGCGGCCATGTTGATGGCGGCTGGCGATAAACCGAACTCTTCGCCCAGCAACGTGAGATGACGTCCCTTGAGATCACCAATCGGGTGGTCCTTAGACCCAGCAATCTTGAGTGCCAGCGTCTTGTAATTATAAAGCGAAGCAGCGACCTGATCGTAAGATGGGGTCAAACGCAAACCAGCATCTGTATGAAACATCGCAAAGTTTTTGAGATGCATATCTGTGTTACCCAAAAGCAGACCGGCCAGAATGCGGCGGTAAAGCAGATAGGCTTGCGTTGGCAGGCATCCATGCGCCCCTAGAATAAAATCTGCCATGTCCTTATGCGCGCCGTCATACTTGGTACGAGAAGATCGTCCTAGCAGTTGATTGAATTCCTCAAAATGGATACGCCCCTCTGCACCACGATCAAACCGCTTAATCAAGAGTGCGGGCTCATCCATTCCCCTAACTTCTCCAATGCCCATCTCGACGACCTTATCCTCCGGCATGAGTGCCTTGAAAGCCAGTGTCGTCAAATACTCATTGAGATTCAGATCCGGATGGTTGGCAGAAGGGAATTTGGCAATGTGCGTACTTAGCTCGTTAATGCGCGCCGGGCGGTAAATGCCACCTTCTTCAACAACAGCGAGTTTGGGCTGAACACCGGAAAGAGATGCCCGGCTGGTCAGAACCGCCATTTCTTTTGGATCGTCCAGATCCAGCATCGCTTCACTGAGCGAGGACGGCTCTGGGTCAACGATTGAAACCGCTCCCGCACAATCAAAACCAAAGGCCAGCAACAGTTCGAAGCGCGTTACTTCACGCCGACCAAGCAAACGAGTTTGCGCTTGCTCCAACCAGCCTTCAGAAACCAGATTGTCAAAGAACGGATGCAGACCGTTATTGCTGATATGGGCTTGTTCACGAACAGGCAGCGTGTGAGCGATGGCCAGGTGACCACTCTCGATATAGTTGCTATCGTAAGTAAAAGTAACACGCCCCCCTGGCTCCTCACGGAGGTATCCCGCAAAGACATCTTTATAATAGACCTTGCCCCATAATAAATTCGCCACGGTTAAATCCTTTTAACCAAAAAGCCATTAATAGGCTATGGAGTAAAATATACCTTACTTTTGTGAATTTTTCAACAATTAAAGTAAAGCACACTTTACTTTAATTGGCTGATCTTATTATGAGTTTGAAAATGGTGGACACAGCAGGGATTGAACCTGCGACCCCACCCGTGTGAAGGGTGTGCTCTCCCGCTGAGCTATGTGTCCATTCCTGCAAAAATGGTGCGCGCTGAGAGGATTGAACTCCCGACCCACTCGGTGTAAACGAGTTGCTGCGGGGTTGATCCAGTGACGCACTGTCTCAAAACTCACTGATAAATCAGTTCGTTAGTTCAATCATTACCATGACAATCGGGAACAGTTCAACCACAATTTTTTGTGGGCAGTGTGGTGTAATTGTGGGCGAAACAACTTCCACTCCCCCCCACCACGATCAACTATTTCCCATTTTAAGACTCGCTGAGTGGGGTGATGATGTCTTGGCTAGGTCGATACCCAAAAACGATTTCATCGAATCCTATGGGCTTCTATCGAGTCGGAAATACGCATAGGGGGCACGGGGGAAACTTAGCTCCCGACATAGCATTAACCCCGCTCGAAATTGTGGGGTGTTTTTTTGATCTAGTAATAACCTAGTGTGGCCTGTAGGAAATTTAGGACTTAATATATTTTGATCCACCACGCCCGCGAAGTGCGATATATGAAACCCCAAGTGCTTCAACCCGTCGCTTAAACTCTGAGTTAACTTCGCTGCCAAAGGCCTTGTCGATACACCTTTGAACTGTCCTTTTAGAGATTCCTTTTCCCTCCGCTTTACTTCTTACGTCCGTTGCCTTGTGCTCCCCCGCTGGAAGTACCGAAAGCAGATGTATAAAGTCTTTTTCATGGGAGCTAAGCACCTCACCCGCGCCCAATTCCTTCTCATTCACCTGAATGTTCGGCATTGCCTCAATTATGCGGTCAAGCAGATGCTGCTGATAATCTCTCTGGTTCCCATTCTTTGCACCCAAAAACAGATAGATATTTGTTTTCTCACACCCACCTTTGTCATCAGTCACATTTCGACACCGGACGCGATTTATTGCCTGAATGACACTTACAGCCATATGAGATTTCTCATACTCCTTCCAATAATCAAACGGCATTTCGTTCATCTCAGCAGTTCCATAAAACTGACCAGATATTAGGTCATACTCTTCAGACAAACTCAGATCGTCGGTATGGTATTTCCATCCGTCCTTTTGCATCCACTGGTCAAAACAGAGGCATATATTATCTGCGTTTGCAGGCCCTAAATAGGGAAGCCCGCAAATTACCATTCCCGACCGAGCAGACCAATTGTTTTTCCCATCAATATTGCCCCAGTGTACCAAGGAATCATCACCAAGACCTGTAACTACCTGCTTAAGTACTCCCTCATTGGATTTGTGAGTGCAGAACAATGTGCTTGGAATAAGAACATCATCGCAGTTTTCTTCATATATCTGTTTTAGAACGTCTTTATCAAAACTAGCCAGACCCGCCTTACCCGCAAGAACGCCGTACAGTATATTCAGAACCACATTTGAGTAATCTCTTACGTTAGCAGGAACCTCAACTCGCTCAACAAAGTCTCCCAGAAGCTCGTACACAATATTCTGGTTTGCCGTCGCGTCCAGAATGACCACATCCGGTATATCGTCAGACATAAGCATCTTGACCGCAGTAAGCTGGAATTTATCTCCAGCCCTTGCACAATGCCCTTGAAGGCAAGCAATATCAATCAGCCCCTCCAGTACGTTCTTACGATAGACACTCGAAACCTTTATGGCAGTTTCTCCGAATGTGTTCTTGACATCCACATCCCCACACTTAGCCAAAGCGGAGAAAAAAGGCTCAAAGTCTATAGTGCCGATTGAAGGCGATTTCCAATCAACGCTAGAAAAATATAGAGATCTCTTCTGTTCGGATTCCAACCTGTTAATTAAACCATCAAATGTTTCAAGCAATGAATCCAGACGCTGGATTTGTTTGGGGAAGATCTTTTCTATGTGCATCGGGATGGAGTAACGAACCAGCCTAAGCTCGTCGTAATCTACGGTGATAAGTTGATCAACGCGTAATACCTCATCTACGATAATAAGCCGCTCACCATGCTTCCACACAGAATAGCGACCCTGTATTTTCTCCGTCTGCCCCATTGCAGTTTTTGCCAATGCCATTTTATAAGCAGCATGAGTGATAGTCAGCACCTGCATTTCGTGAGTTTCATCACTTGTTGGCTTGTCTGACTTCGCTTGTTTTGAATGCAGGGTAACAGCGATCCCCCGCCCCGCCTCTTGATTGATGTCTGAGGTAATTCTGTCGGCTTCATCTGTAAATCTAGTTACGATCAGCACGCCTGTTTCGGGGGCATTTGCAGCAAGCTCTGCACAGTAAGATATAACACCTTCGGTCTTCCCTAGACCTGTTGGCAGAGGAACCACACTCCATTTGGGCTTTGTGCTCTGTGCCCTTTGGGTATGCTCATTCAATGTTTTGCACAGAACAATCCAAGCGTCTTTTTGGGCCTGATATACTGATTGCCCTCTTCCGAGCCATTTCTTTTCCATTCTCTTGATGAATAATTCAGGATTAACCGCCATTTCGCCCCCGATTTAATTGTGCCAAATACCCTATAAAGGGTATAAGACAATGGCATACTTAAATTCAAGAAGGAACTCGAATCGAGCTCTACTTATTCCTACTACGGCACACAGCGCGCAGCATAGAGAAAGACTACGACTACCCCGCCATCATTGGATTTAGGGCATCTTCTTATCCACTACCGCCGAACGATCAAAAATCAACCGCGCACGATACAGGGCATATATCGTTCCAAAGTTGGTAAGAGACCAAACCACTTTTTCCTCTATCCTCACTGGAATAACGGGGTTGTAAATCACAAACAGGGCCACGATTACCCAGAACCACACAGGGCGATTAGCTCTTTCGGGCAAGATCGCCTGAAAGTAGAAATATAACCCTAGGCATACCATTACCCTCAGGCTGCTGTAAAACCCATACGGCATTGGAAAAAGGGAAATAACAATCAGTACGAATAACCCTGTGTAAGCCTTCTCCAATACCGTGCGCTCTGACCAAGCAAGACCGAATGACAGTAGCCGCTTCATATCTCCAAAGAACCCTATATGAGCAGAGCCTATCGCCTCCTGCGAAATGTTACCACTCTGATCAAATGCAGCTTCATGCTTATCATCCATTCCTCTAGCCCCCGCCGCGACCACATTAGGTTGGTCCCCACCAACTTGGACAGCAGAAGAAAGACCACTTGCCATTACATTCTGCACAATACTCACCACCCCCTTTATGGAAGCAGTAACAAGTCCAGCAATGAACCTCACTATCGGGAACAGAATAATTGCCACAAATAGAGCAAAAACAGCATAGACATCAAAAATAAAAGATAGGGCCTGTGCCCAGAATCCTCTGTATCCCGCTGCGTTGAGTATAGCTCTGTTCTCGAGTTCTTTAGCTATACGTTCTTGTACAAACGCCATCTCAGTCGCACTGCGTACGTTAAGGAACTCCCCCATGTACTCCGTTGGTACGGTTTTGATAAGATCGTCCCAATGGTCAGATACATCGAACTCTGGATCTGGTGCAATTCCACGCTGTTCCATTTTGTATGCTATACCAACAGCGGCGTTCACAGTATCAAAAGCTTTGCTTGTCAACTCACTGAAAGTTTGACTGTTTGCGGCGTTGCGTAGCGTAGCTTCCTCTTGAGGTGTGGGACCGCCGGATTCGTTGATGTAGTGCTCCGTAGCGTATGTATGCCTACTGGCAGCTCGTTGTTTAATTTCTTCTAATGTTGCCACATGGGGAGTATCATTAGGCCCATCTCTCTCCACCTCTGCTCGTGCTTCCTGACCTGCAATAACCAAAGTGACAACTGCGAACAAAATAATCTTTTGAATCTTCTTCATAACAGCAACACTCATAACAACCCATCTCCAGAAGTATGTTAGGTGGTCAACCCTTCTCTTGTTTAAGGAGGAGAAACAACTAGCAAAAAGTAGAACGACCACCAGATCACTCTGGCAGTCGGGGAGTTGATTACCGTCCAATGAACGGCGCAGCGTATTTGCTTGCGCTATTATATTCCGCCACCTCCCCGACCATAGGTCGAGAAGGCATCAATCGGTACGGCCTGATGCTGAAAGCCGCATTGGAAGGGGTAATCACGCCCCAGAACTCCCAAATGGAAATTCATATACCGACATTATATATATCTCGGAAATCCGTCAACAAATTAGCCTGACAGCTTGCTTGCTACATCCTCCGCCTTTAGGTGGGTATAACGGAACAGCATCCGGTAATCCCTGTGGCCTGATATTAACGCCACTTCCGGCACTGACAGACCACGCTCGAAAAAACGGCTTATAGCCTCGTGGCGCAGATCGTGAAAATGCAAGTCGCTTATCTCCGCCCTTTTAATGACCCGTTTCCAAGCCATGCGGAAGGCATCCTCGGTAATAGTGAATATATGCCTTCCAGTGCCTACTACCTCACCCAACTCATGCAAGACACGAATAGCCCGCCTCGTTAGTGGTATAGTTCGAGGATGCCCTGTTTTCGTTACAGGGATATGCAGGATTCGCGTGTCCAGATTTACATGCTTCCACTCTGCAACTAGTATTTCACCCCGCCTCATGCCCGTTGCAATGGCGAACAGAACCAGCAGGCGCATTTGTGGACTGTGGCAGGCATTCAACGCCTTAAGCAGCGATTTCAACTCTCCGAATGAAATCCTCCGCTCCCTCCTATTCCTGATTTCAGGCTTCTTGACCTTGGAAATTGGGTTGTCCTGTATCGGGTAATCCCATTCCTTTGCTGCCATATCGTAGGCATGCTGAATTAAACCCAATTCCCTGCACACCGTGGCAGGTTTAACCACCTTTAGACGTTGATCCCTATAGATGCAGAAGTGGGATGCGCCGATACCGGACAAGGGCATATCTGCCAACTTTCGGCTTCGGGACAGAAATGCATTCAGTAGATTGGTTTCTCGATCCGTGCAGCGTTTGCGCGGAATAACCTCGTCCCTGTATTTTTCGAGTAGCTGGCGCAAAGTTATCGTATCCAGCTTACGTGGGTCATACGGCAGACTGCGCCGATCAACTTGTTGCTCAATATATCGTGCCCATTCCTGTGCATCCGATTTCAGTAGGAATGATTTGGTTTGCGAAGGGTAACCTTTACGCCTGATCTGGGCTTCCCATCGGTTGCCCCGCTTTGTGATTGTAGACATGATCTTGAACCCCATTGTGGTGTAATTGTGGGGAACTGACTGACGGAGAATTTCGAGAGGTATAACCCAGACGGAAAACTATTCATTTTCAATGGGTTAAGA
>CAYZAR010000084.1:3062-6788 GCA_964476455.1 uncultured Micavibrio sp. | reverse complement strand
CTGGCGGACTTCAGCGAGAGGTCTAATCTCTATCATTTATCGTTTGCCTATGGTAAAATGAAAAAAGGTTCGGGTCGTCTAGCCGACAACCTTCTGTTTCTGCACCCATTTTCTGGAAGTTTCCCAATGAAACGCGGCCCTGTGATTGGAATTATCTTTGCGTTGCTGGTAACGGTTGGCACTATCGTTGCGAGTACGTCAAATTATATTGCCTTTATCCATTTTCAGGGCTTTGTCGTTGTGTTCGGGGGCGCGGTTGCGTGCGCTTTTCTGTCCCACCCCTCGGAAGAAGTCATGAAAGCCTTCAAAGCTCTGCGTGAAATTGGCTCAGATCCCGACTCCGCCGAAGAAGATCTCGGCAATTTTCTTGAAAAAGTGATTGGTTGGGCTTACCTCGTCCAATCAAAGGGTTTCTTAGGATTGGAACAAGCTGGAGAAAAAGAAGAAATTTCCAAAGACCCCCTCTTGCGCTACGGGCTTGAATTGACGGTCACCGGATATGAACCACAAGAAGTTCAGAAAATGGTCGAAACCGCCGCCGACAGTAATTACCGCCGGAATATTTTTCCGGCCAAGGTTCTCCACACCATGGCCAGTTCGTCCCCCGCATTCGGCATGGTTGGAACCTTGATTGGAATGATTGTTATGCTCGGCTCATTACAATCTGATGTTTCGCAAGTTGCCTCGGGGCTTTCGGTCGCTTTGCTGGCCACTCTTTACGGCCTCCTCTCCGCCCGCTTGCTTTACCTCCCAGCTCAAGAAAAACTCCTCTTGCGCGAAGATCGTGTTCGGGTTCGCTATTATCTGATGGCCGAAGGTCTTGCTATGCTCCTCGGACAGAAAAACCCGCACGCCATTCAAGATCGTCTGAACAGTTATATTGATCCGTCCAGCCATTATGACCTTAATAAAACCAGCGCAACCTTAAAGCGGAAATATGGCCTTACCACCTGAAAACCCGATGAATGACGATCAACACGTTGACAGTTGGCTGATTTCCTATGCCGATCTGATTACCCTGCTTTTGTGCTTTTTCGTTATTATCGTCTCAATGTCCAAGCCACAAGAAGAAAGAATAAAAACCGCCACGGAAACTATTCGCAAAGAATTTGGACAAAAGGGTGAAATTCCCAAAGTCGCCTACTTAACCGGAGATGACATCTTAGTCCTGCGGCCCAACGCGCCCATTGTCGGCGACATTGAAAAGGTCATCACCTCTTCCCCAGAACTCAAGGCCGTGGCGAACGTCACGGAAACCGAAGATGGAAAGGTTGTGATTGAACTGAAAAGTTCCTACTTCTACGAATCCGGTTCGGCAGAATTCAAGGGAGAAGGAAAACAGATTCTCACAGAACTGGCCGAGCGTCTCAGCAAACCCGAATACGAAAGTTTCAAAATCAGTGTGGAAGGACATACAGACGACGCGCCGATTAAAACCGACCGTTACCCATCAAACTGGGAACTCTCGACAGCCCGCGCCACGAATGTTGTTCGTTTCCTGATTGACAAAGGGTTTTCTCCCCAGCGGCTCAAAGCTTCTGGCTATGCGGATTCCCTGCCCAAATTTCCTAATCGTGATGCCTCCGGCAAGGCTATTCTAGAGAACCAAGCGCAAAACCGTCGAATTATTCTGACATTAGAACGTCCACAAGAAAAGAAACCGCCGGAATAATATTCTCCGATTCACGCCATTTTTTTGCGAAATAAAATCCAATACAGACCAACCACCGGAAGCCTGAGCAGCATAGAAACAAGCAAGGCCGTGGCTATTCCGCTCATATCTGCGACAACCCCCAAACCAAAAGCGAAAACCGCAGCGATGCTCGACCCCATGAACTGGGAAAGAGAGCTCATCGTCGCGCGCTGACGCGCATCAAAATCTTCCTGTTGTAAATGTTCTTTGGCTACATCGTTCAAGCCATAGAACAGGTTGTTGATAAAAATCAAAAAGGGAGACAAGACATTCTGAATAAGAACCGCCACAATTCCCAAAAAGCTAATCATCGCCGAGCAGGCCAGTAAAACCGTAGACTCCCCGTATCGTTTGATAACCGGGCCAGAAACCCAGTATCCGATGGCTCCAAAGACATTCCGAATAACGCTTAAACTCGCCACAAGCCACGGAGCCCAAACCGTCTGAAAAAAAGCCGGAGCAAAACGGTATTGGGCATCTCCGATCCCGAATTGAATGGCGTTGGCAATCGTCACAAGGCGAAGGCGCGGATTAGTTTTGAAAAGTTTTATGGCCTCCCCAAGGTTCCTGTAGATGTTGGTGTGTTCTATCTTATGTCGTTGCGGCTCAATCAAAAAGAAGCCAATTCCCAAACAAATCAGCTGCGCGGCAAAAGTCATCCACACCAATGAGCGCAGGGAAACATCCATAAACAACAACCCGCCCCCAAGCAAAGAAGCTAGCCCCAATGCAATCTGCCCCATTGATTTCATTTTTCCCCAAGCCTCACGGAAATCTTCTTTCCGCCCCGACTGTTCAAGGGTTTCATAGACAAGAGCATTGCTGTTCCCGCTCATGAAAGCTTCGGCCATTCCGCCCATCACCGCCCCCAAAAGCAGGGTTTCTGTATTTTCAGCCACGGCAAAAAGAAAAATTGAAAGCGCGTAACTCAAAGTTCCGCATAAGAACGTGGCTTTGCGCCCTATGCGGTCAGAAAGAATTCCCGTAGGAAGCTCAAACAAAAAAGAAGACAGCATGATGACTGAAAAAACCGACATGGCCGCAGCAAAGGATCCAGACACAGTTTGGAAATAAATAACAGCCAAGGCCGCAAAGGGACGAAAATCCCTGAAAAAGAAGTAGGCCCCCATAAGAAAAATATTGCGGTTTTTCAAAACCTACACCCTGTAAACATAGGTTCCCTCTTCGCGGAGGAATTCCCGCACACCCTCGCCAGACAGCCATATCTTGGCAGACTCATCGTCTTTCAAGTAAGCTTCCCAGAAGGCCAAAGACAACACTTTGATAATTTCCTCGTGAATTTCCCGCTTCGGATTCTCACCAAGCTTCCCACGGCTTCCGTTATAAACCATGTGATCCCCCCCATCAAGAATCAGCAAATGCTGTTCGGGACCGCCGGAATGTTCAAAAACTTCGAGACGATCTTTATATCCAAAGTTTTCAATCGGACTATCGTCATCTGTTCCCGTCATGACCAAAAGCGGAATCTGAATCCCTCCATAAAAATCGGCAGGACCATGGTGCCGTTTCTGGCGAACCGGCACAGGAGAATACAGCAATCCGGCACGAAATCGTTTTTCATGCAACGAATATTGCCACGCCCCATAGCCACGCCGTTGTCCTGCCATAACCTGTGTAGTCATCGCCCCAAAAGAATGACCCGACATTCCAAGCCGCGACACATCCATTTTGGCAGCGAGCGGAGAAGTCCCCTCCGCCAACCGATAAAGTTGGTCAACGGCAAAGGGAACATCTTGCAGTCGTTGCAGTGTTGCTTTACGCGGAATTTTGGTTTGGCGAATAACGTCCCACGGATGGCCCGTTTTCCCTTCCCACAACTCGCTATCCGTTCCCGCATGTTGAATATGCACGACAATATAGCCATGAGACGCAATATAGCGCGAAATGAACCCCGCGGCCGCGGGGGGGGGGGGGGGGGCGGGGGGGGGGGGGGGGGGGGGGGCGCGGGGGGGGGCGGGGGGGGCAACGAGCGATGGGCGGTTCCCGTCGATCATGGATACGTCCATGGATGG
>CAYZAR010000084.1:0-3052 GCA_964476455.1 uncultured Micavibrio sp. | reverse complement strand
CCATGAGACCATAGAATGACAGGAAAACGCTCCCCCCCTTGCCCTACGGGAGCATAAATTTTGTAAGGAACTCTTCGCCCTCCGCGAGAAGAATCTTCCCAGTCCCCCCGTTCAATTTCAATTTGAGCAGGCGGTTCCTGAGGGTCAACGTTTTGATTCCATAAGAACTTCGTCATTTTTGGCCATTTTTCATAGGATTAAATTTAACGCTCACAAAAAATTAAGTAACCCCTAAAAAAATAATCTTGACATAAACTCAAGTTTAACTTATAAAAAAAACAATTCATAGAAATTGAGCCGCCTGAAGCGGACATAGATAGTAAGAAAACGGGCATAATAAAGACGGGCAAACGTTGGTTATAGTTAAAAATAATTTGAGGTCAAAACCTCGTGGTGTGTACTTGATACCCTAAACGAAATTATACGAGCTTTCTCCCCCCCAGAAGAAAGGCAGGTCTTGAGTTTACTCAAGACCTGTTCTGGTTTTTGGGATACCGAAAAGGTCCGTTATCTTTATCAGGCCCCCTGCGGCAAATCCCCCAACCCACCCCCACGAGGAACCGCAGGTTTCAAAGAAACTGGAGTATCTTCTTTGTCATCACGCAAGATAGGCTCGCCACGCAACAAGGTTTTGATTTCATCACCAGAAAGCATTTCGTATTCAAGCAACGCCTTTGCTAACTTATGAAGATCCCCTATCCGGTCCGTCAAAGTTTTAGTAGCCCGCGCATAAGACTCCTCAACAATACGCCTGATTTCTGAATCTACGATAGAGGCCGTGTCATCAGACATTGTTTTGGTTTGCGAGACTGAATGGCCTAGGAAAACCTCTTCTTGATCCCCAGCATAACGCAGCGGGCCCAATTTCTGGCTCATCCCCCATTCCGTAACCATCCGGCGGGCAATATCGGTTGCCATGCGGATGTCGCTTGAAGCTCCGGTTGTGACTTTTTCTGGACCGAAAATCAATTCCTCGGCAATCCGCCCCCCCATCGCCACGGCCAGATCTGCCTCAAGCTTGGCTTTGGACATTGAGATACGGTCCCCTTCTGGAAGACGCATAACCATCCCCAAAGCGCGGCCACGCGGCACAATCGTAGCCTTGTGAACCGGATCAGATTCGGGTTCACTCAAAGCAACAATGGCGTGACCTGCCTCATGATAGGCTGTCAGCTTTTTCTCGTTGTCCGTCATAACCATTGAGCGACGCTCCGCCCCCATCATCACTTTGTCTTTGGCTTCTTCAAAATCTTCCATGCCAACCACACGCTTGTTACGCCGCGCAGCAAGCAAGGCCGCCTCGTTAACCAGATTGGCCAGATCCGCACCGGAAAACCCGGGCGTTCCACGCGCAATCACCGAGGGATCAACATTAGAAGACAGCGGAACTTTCTTCATGTGGACTTTAAGAATTTTTTCGCGCCCTTTCACATCAGGGTTGGGAATAACCACCTGACGATCAAACCGACCTGGCCGAAGTAAAGCCGGATCCAAGACATCAGGACGGTTGGTTGCGGCAATGATAATTACGCCTTCATTGGCTTCAAACCCATCCATCTCCACCAGAAGCTGGTTGAGAGTTTGTTCGCGTTCATCGTTCCCGCCTCCTAGACCAGCCCCCCGATGACGACCAACCGCATCAATTTCATCAATAAAGATGATACAAGGAGCATTCTTTTTACCTTGTTCAAACATATCGCGAACACGGCTCGCTCCAACCCCAACAAACATTTCTACAAAGTCAGAGCCTGAAATTGTAAAGAAGGGAACATTGGCCTCTCCCGCCACAGCCCGAGCCACCAAAGTTTTTCCCGTTCCCGGGGGCCCCACCAACAAAGCTCCTTTGGGAATTTTTCCCCCCAGCCGTTGGAATTTTTGAGGATCTTTCAAAAACTCAACAACCTCCTTGAGCTCTTCCTTCGCCTCGTCAATCCCCGCAACATCTTCAAAGGTCACGCGCCCTTGTTTTTCAGTAAGCAGCCGCGCACGCGACTTGCCAAATCCCATCACACCGCCTCCACCTTTTCCTTGCTGGCGCATGAAGAAAACCCACACCCCAATCAAAAGCAGCATAGGAAACCATGATAGCAAAATCCCAAACAAACTAACCTGATCTCCCTCATCCCGTTCGGCCTTGATTCGAACACTGGTCCCTTGCAAGCGTTCAACAATGTTCTCGCCGACAGGAACCAAAGACCGAAACGCACCCCCAGAATTTGCGTAGTGCCCCGTTAATTCCTGCCCTTTAATAACGACATCTGACACGGTTCCCGTTTTGGCCGCCGTCATAAAGTCGCTGTAGGCAACACTATCAACCTTGCCAACACCTTCCCCGCCTTTGGAGGACTGAAACACATTGAACAAAAATGCCAGCGTCAAAACAATTGCCAGCCAAAATAAAAGGTTGCGATTAAGACCTTGCACTGCGAACATCCTCTATTTGGTAAAAAGGTAAATTTACTCTACCCGTTTTCAACTGCTCCGTCCATGATAACACAGGAAGGACACCGGACATAAGATGGAAAAGAATTTCTCAAAAACAAGTCAAATACAGCAGAATCAGGAAAAGCGGCGGCGCAGCACAAGAAGATACAAAAAAACGAAATAATAGAGAAATATCTCAAGTATCTCACTGGTCCGCCAAAACAGAGAAGATTGGACTTGATCACCATAAGTATCAGCAAGCTTCATAGCAACCGCAATCAAAGACACCGGAACGAGGTGATAGGTTGGATAAATAGGGAAAAACTGCACCGGAAGCCAAAGGGGTTTAACTTTCTCAAGAAGCGGAATCAAAACTCCCCCAACCAAAACCCCGATCTCCAAAAGGATCAAGGGTTTCTGATCGAGCCAATCCGATGTATTGTGCAAATTGGTTTCGTTCTGGTCGTTCACCACCGCCCATGATTCCGGAGTTCCCCATTTGAACAAATGCTGTCCCCAGCTTATCTCTTCCCCCGTGACATATAAAGACCCAACAGCGGCAATCGCCACCCAGAGCTTTAGCCACGGCTGATTTTGAAACACGAAAAAAAGACGCACAGCCAAGGCG
>CAYZAR010000083.1:3919-7034 GCA_964476455.1 uncultured Micavibrio sp. | reverse complement strand
CCTACGGCCAGCTGCCCTGATGAGATTGTCAACCTATGCGGAACCCCCTACACGTTGGGGGCAATTGGTCATGGCGGAACACGCAGGATTAACTACACAACAGGAGGAGCTTGTGCTTATGCGGATTATACATGCAGTGTAGGAACGTGGAACCTGACAGCCCGATTCGGTGAGGAAACTCTTTCTGGTGCCGTGTGCACTTATGCTTCTGCCACTGCGCCAACAGGTTCTACACCGGGACTAAGTTGTGGAGCTGGTTACAGTGGGACTTACACAACGGAGTTCAGATATCTGTGCGACGGAACAACAGAAAACACATCTTCAAGCTTTGCTGCGGACTGTATATGTAATGGTGTTACAGATAATGTTTTTTGCGATCCTAATTTTGGTGGAGGGGTCATCGGAACAAAAGGGAAACTCTGTACGGCGGGAGCTCTTGACGCAGGCTATTCCGTCTTTACAGGGTCAGATGGTTTCGGTTACCCTAGCGAGGCGGCCTTGACAGCAGCCTTGTGTTCTTGCGGTAAAACGGCCAACTGGAGATTTGCAATCTGCCCTGCTGGGAAAGTGAGAAGAGCCACCCCTGTTGATCCTGTTCCCACAGGAACACAGCCTGCCTTCCCCGGATGGCCTGTTGATGATACGACACAAGGTGGGTATTATTTTCAATCTGTTGACATGACCAGTTGTACCTACGGTGATGGACCGACAGATTATTCCAACTGCGAATGCGCCCCAAACACCCAATGGATTGAAACAGCTCCGGCTTGCGCAGCTTGTGAACAAATGTCTACCCCAACCAGAACACGGCAAATCAATAGCGGTGTGAACTGTTCTTGGATCAATGATCCAGATACCAGCGGAAATACACTCGGAACTTGTGCTGCCAAAACGTTCACGTGGAGAAGTACGGGAGTGACTGTTGGTCGCCCCAGACTCCTTTCTGAGGGTCGAGGAGGGAGCCCTGAATGTGGAAGCGTTTGCGAGTGTAACCAGTCAGGGAGACGCGCAACTTGCGCTTCATCTGATGGCACGAGGTGGGTTTTCTACAAATCTCGCTGCTCAGAATAAAGTGAGACTTTACCAACCCCTTGGAAATATCCGAGGGGTTGGACTGCTCAGGTCGAATGTATAAAAAACCCGCCGATCAGGAGAGATACTTCCGTCAAGACGGGGAGTTTGAACATCTTGAAACGCCCCCTCGATTGGTTCTGCCCCAAGTTGTTTTACGGCGGCAGCTTGGTTGAAACTGTTCACGCTCGTACGAAGAACGACTCTCTCATACCCTGCCCGTCTGTTGGTTCCTAAAAGCAGGCGTTTCATTTCTCGGGAAATCCCTTGCCGCCGACACTCAAGGAGAACAGCATCTTCGGCAAAATAAGCCGTACGTGAAACATCAACATCAAGGTAAGAAGGTATTAGTTGCGCAACGTCTTGCTTTTGATCCAAGGGAATCGAGGCCACAAAAGCTACCGGAAAATCGGGCCTCCCTGCTCGCAGGGACTGAGCCGTAAAAACTATTCCCTGTTTTTGTAAAATATCCTCAAAATAATCCTGCACCTCTTCGCAAGTGAACTTCTCAAGGTAAGGAGGCTCGGCAAAGACAGAGCAATACAGATCAAACAGGCCGGACTGACCAATGTTGGCTAGCTCCTTCTGAGTTTTAATCCATGCAAGGCTAAGTCCCATTCTTTTTCCTACCTCAAACATTTTCACGCTGACCCACGAATTTATCGCAGGTGAATTTCTTATTTGGTCTGCTTGTACTCTATCTAGGTTCATCTCGAATTTTTCCTTCTCGTCTTCTTGTTTGTTGGCTCTTTGTTATATATTTATTGTACTAACACAATAGTACAATAACTCTAAAAGAGTGAGGTTTGTCAAGAATTTTTCCCAGCTTTGTTTTTAGAAGGCTTTGTGCAAAAATACGGTGAGGAGGTAAACCCCATGAAGAAAAAAGAAGAAACCAGTTTATACACAGCATTCCTTCAACTTCGCTCTGAAGAGGAAGTCGCTCGCTTTATGGCTGACTTATGCACCCCCGGGGAACTTGCCAACTTTGTTGAGCGGTGGGATATTGCCCGCCTTTTGGATGCAGGAGAAATGGCTTATCGCGATATAGCCGCCAAAACAGGCGCAAGTACTACAACAGTTGCACGCGTTGCGCGTTTCCTGCGTCAAGAACCTCACCAAGGATATGCTCTGGTTCTTGATCGAACACGAAAAACCTCCACCAAAAGTTAGAAAGAACAACCGATGATTATTCCCGCCCGTCCTTTTTATATGCTCCGCCACGGGCAAAGCGAAGCGAACGTGGCCAATGTCATTGCGGGACGGGGAGTAGACTCTCCCCTTACTGCACAAGGTCGGGCCGAAGCGGAATCTGTCAGGAACACTCTATCCCAACTAGATATTCCACCCCAAGTCATTGCTCATAGCTCGTTATCGCGGGCACGTGACACAGCGCATATTCTCAACAAATCCCTTGGTCTTCCTACCCTAGAGGACCCAAATTTGTGCGAGTTTGATGCAGGAGATCTCGAAGGATCCCCCTATTCTGTGTTTCGGGATCTTATTTCAAAAGGAGAAGATCCCCCCGGAGGAGAAACTCACATCGCCTTCCGCGAACGCATCCGCAGTGCTATAAGTCTAGCAATTTCTCAGAACCCATCTCCCGTTCTGATTGTCTCTCATGGCGGTGTCTTTAGAGCCTTCGGTGAAATTTATCAATTCTCTTTGCGGGGAGTTAGCAACTGTACTCTTTACGAATTTGAACCTCTAACAAATTCTCATGAAATCCCTTGGCGTATTTGGTACTACGATGCCAGCGGCAACAAAACAGAGCATATCATACAAGCGCAAGTCTGATTATTCCCTCGGTTTTCCATGTTATCTTCTTAGAAGTCCTTATAACGACAAAGGCCACACTGCGAGCACGAACGTGGCCTTTGGCATTATTATCGGTAGATTGTTACAGTGTTATCGCGTCGCACCGCCCGGGACTTTTGGATGGTTTTTGCGCCACTCTTCGCGGCGTTTTTCACGCCGTTCTTGTCGACTTTCTATTCTTTCTTTAACGGCTTCCTTACGTTCTTCAACCTTTTCCTGATGAGCT
>CAYZAR010000083.1:715-3819 GCA_964476455.1 uncultured Micavibrio sp. | reverse complement strand
TTTCCTGATGAGCTTCTTTTGCTGCTTCTATTTTTTCCTGACGATCTTCCTTACGTTCTTCAACTCTTTCCTGATGAGCTTCTTTTGCTGCTTCTATTTTTTCCTGACGATCTTCCTTACGTTCTTCAACTCTTTCCTGATGAGCTTCTTTTGCTGCTTCTATTTTTTCCTGACGATCTTCCTTACGCTCTTCAACTCTTTCCTGACGAGCTTCTTTTGCTGCCTCGACTTTTTCACGATGGGCGGCACGATGCTCCCCGTCCTTGGCAAAAGCCGGAGCAGAAAGTGTAAGAGCCAAAGAACTGGTTAATAACATCAGGGTTTTATAAGTCATCGTGTATGGTCTCCATTCTTATTTGGTGTTTGTTTAATTGCCTCAGCGGATAAAACGGCAGAAAAAGGGGAAATCCCCCGCTTAAGCTAGAGAAACTCTGTTAAGGGTAAGTTAAGGGTAAGCAACACCCAAAAACTCCAGCTGCCAAAGAATTTCTTTCTCGCTCAAAGGATAATCTGTCCCGCCACGGGGATAAATGAGTTCATTAGAGGGAATGCGCGACAATTCCTTTTCCATACGAAAAGCTGTCCGCATCGACAGGCCAGCCTTCCAACACAGCGCAATAAGAGGTTTAGGCGTGTTCATAGCAATAACTTTTTCGACCGTTAGCCGCGAGGTTTTTGCCAAAAAAGCCAGAGAAAGAATCACAAGCTCACGGTCCTGAACCGCCAAAGCATCGGTGAGCAAATCGTCTCCCAACTGCCCCCTTGCTGCGAGTTTGCGAACCCGTTCTTCCGGTGACAATTGTCCTTGCTCTTTTTCATCCATGAATTCCAGACGTCGCACAACAATGGTTGATATTTCTTCCATGACATCAGCATCAAAATCTGTCCGTTCCAGCAGTAAATTCTTGATCGATAAGTCCACAAACCCAGCAAGTTCCCGCGCAAGATCAGGCGAAAGGTTTTTGCGCATGGCAATCGGTTTTTGCCATGCGGTAATTTTTTTAGCTTTCTCGACAATATCGCCCATTGTTTTCTGACTGATGTTTGCCCCGCCGTTATTCATGAGAATTTCCCCAGCCGGAGCATTGTCCGTATCAATAATCCCTTGAGAAACTGGCTCGCTGACGGCTGGCCGCGCAGCAATTGCCTCAATCGCCCACTCTTCTGGATGGGATTTCAGAATATCCAGCAAATCTTCATCTGATAACGCCAGACAAAATTTTAGAATGGGTTCGGAAACCTCCCGCTCAATATCCCTTGCCAGTTGCCCAACCACTTGTGCCGGAGCAAACACATGATCTTTGAGAGCAGACGATAGGGCTAGACGAATTTTAAGAACTTCATCAAGAGCAAGGACTCCCAGAGACTGAACCACAAAGGCATATAGCTGCCCCTGTTTGTCCTTGGACAGATCCGGCAACAAGTTCATTAACCGCAAAGCTAAGGTCAACCGCACATCTTGGTTTTGGTCTTGGGAAAGAATGGAACTCGCTTGAAGTGGCGTTGATTTGTTATTCGCAACGGCTGCCCGCACAGCAGGATCAGGATCGTTTTGTGCCATATAGTAAAGAATTTCCTGATGGGTTCTGCTATCCTTGGCCAATGACATCCGGTCTTTGATATTTTCGGAATTGGCTTTGGCCCGTTCTTGAGCGTAACGTTTCTCATCGTGGGGAGCATTCCCTGCAGATTGGCCAGCCCCCCCTCCAAAAATTTTCTTCCAGAACGACATAGTTTCTTTTAACACAATAGGACGTTTGAAAAAAGTCTATGCCTTCGTCACCTGATTTAGGTAGGCGGGACTTTGCATTTCCAAAAGACGACTGACTGTCCGCTGAAATTCAAAAGCGTGGTCGTGACCAACATAAAGCCGATGGGGCGGCTCCTCCGCCGTTATTACCAAATTACGATGGGTATCGTACAAAACATCCACGAGCGTCATCAGGCGTTTTGCCTCATTTCGCCGATCGTAAGCCAAGCGCGGAACATTTTCCAGAAAGATGGTGTGATACCGTTTGGCAATCGCCAAGTAATCCTCCGCCCCGAGAGGCCGTTCACACAATTGGGCAAAGCTGAAACGGGCAATTCCCTTAACCATGACAGGAACTTCAATAGTCCGCCCCTTAACCTCTATCAGTCCCGGGCTTGGCTCGGCCCCCTCGGACAAAGTTAGAAAAAGGTCCTCGGCACGAGCAAAGTTTTCTGGCGAAAACGGAGAAAAATAGACCGACATTTCACGCAGTTTACGCGCACGGTAGTCTATCGGACTATCAAGAGCGACAACCTCAAGACATTGTTTAATCAGTTCAATAAAGGGAACAAACCTATCCCGCTGCAACCCGCCTTGGTAAAGATCATCGGGAGCCCAGTTGCTGGTCAGAACCAAGGTCACACCTTCTTTAAGCAAGGCGGTAAAAAGTCGGCCCAGTAACATGGCATCCGCCACATCCGTTACATGAAACTCATCAAAACACAAAACACGGGAACGGTTGGAAATAACCTCGGCCAAGGCGGGCAAAGCTGCATCCATATCTTCGCTCACCCCCTCTTGCGTCCGGCGGCGATGGATAAAATCGTGGACCTCAACCATGAACTGATGAAAATGAACCCGTCTTTTTTTTATGCCAAAGGGAATCGAGTCATGAAAAATATCCATGAGCATGGATTTTCCCCGTCCAACCGGACCATGCAGATAGATTCCTCTAGGCGGCAGTTGACGTCCTCCGAAGAATGGGATTTTTTGCCGCCAACTTTCGCGGTCCCGCTCATAGGCAATCACTTCAGCCTGAAGACGGGTCAGCTCCCCTGCAGCCCTTTCTTGCAAAGGATCTGGGTCTATTTGTCCTGATGCAAGACGTTCGCGGTAAAGATCAATTGGCGTGGTCATCAGTCTTAGATTTCTGCATATAGTGAATAACAAGGATAGAAATTTCATAAAGCGCAATCATCGGCAAGGCCAACGAAAACTGACTAAGGACATCGGGTGGCGTAATAAACGCTGCGATAATAAAAATAATAACAATCGCGTATCGCCGTTTTCTTTGGAGCCAGTCCACGGTAATCACTCCTGCCCGCGCAAGCAAAGCCAGAACAATGGGCAACTG
>CAYZAR010000083.1:0-705 GCA_964476455.1 uncultured Micavibrio sp. | reverse complement strand
AGATCTAGATAATCGCCCACCCGAGCTTCAAGCATGATAGGTAGTACGGTTTGGTCCTTGGTACTTTGAAAACTCAAAAAGAATTTCCAAGCGAGAGGCAGGACAATGTAGTAAACCACGGCTCCCCCCATAAAAAACAAAACAGGTGAGGCCACCAAAAAAGGAAGGACCGATTTTTTTTCGCTAGCGTAAAGCCCGGGAGAGATAAACCTCCAAATTTGCCCCGCGATAAAAGGAAAGGTAAGAAACCCTCCGGCAAATAATGAAACTTTGAGATAGGTAAAAAATGCTTCGGTCAAGTTGGTATAGATCAACCTCTGGGTATCGCTTGGACCCATAGCCTCGGCCAGAGGACGAACTAGAAACCCGTAAATATCCTCAACAAAGAAATAACAAATCCCCGTCCCCACTAGCAGAGCAATCACACCCCACATCAGCCGCATACGAAGCTCGGCAATATGGTCCAGTAAAGGTTGAGAAGAAGGGTCAAGCGTCATGTTTTTTTTCTCCCTGCTCCCCTTTTTCCTTTTTTCTTTCCTGATTTTTTTCTTCTTCCTCTTCAGCCTCTTCGTCAAGATTGCCGAGAAAATCGGAAGGAACCATTCTGGTTGGATTCTTAATATCCTTCAAATCAGCTTGATCCATGAAATCATCAAATTGTTTTGAAAATGCATATTTCATATACTGAAGACGGCGAATGAGCCG
>CAYZAR010000082.1:0-7049 GCA_964476455.1 uncultured Micavibrio sp. | reverse complement strand
ACGGATTGCCATAAAATCACTCCTGACTTGGGTTTTATCCAAAATCAGGAGAAGCAAATATCGTGCCAGTTTACGATAGCTCAGGCAAAAACCGCCCTCGACAATATCACCCTCCACGATCCCTCCATCCCCCCCACGCGGAGAGAGGGTTAGGGTGAGAAAGGGGCTGAGGGGAGAGATTTCCCTATAAAAACTACAGAAAGCGCAGAGATAAGCAGAGAAAAATAAAAAAACTCTGTTTGCCTCTGTCTATCTCTGTAGCTTGAGAATTTTTGAGGGGGACAGCCAACACGTCAATAAATTTAGAAACTGCCATATTTATAACCTAATGAGCAGCTTGAGACTCCTTATCGGCCGGAGTCTCGACAGGGCGGTTTGGGTAGGCTAAAGCGTACCAGCGGTCATAAACCGTCTGCACATAGGCAATAATGGCATCAAACTCAGCAGATGGATCAGGCTTTGCTGTGGCGTGAGAAAGAGCCGAAAAAACCACCGAATAAAAATGGTTGAGAAATTTTGCGTCCTCCCCGCCTTTTTCAAGATCAAGACTGGACTGTAATGCTTCGATAATATCGAACGTCTTGATGATATGATTGCTCATGACATCCAGATGGCGTGTATTCCAGTTGTCTCTTGCAATCTTGACGTTTTTCAGGATACCGCGATACAGCTCAACCACGATTTGCAGTTGAGACATATTTCCGTCCCCATGGCTTTGATAAGCCTTTGATGCTTTTTGATACGGGTTGGTCACAAAAGTTCTTCCTTACTAGTTATCACTTTTCGAGGAGGTCAAAGCTTTGAGCTGTGCCAAAACCGACTTCGCCGCAGAAATCTGTGCTTCAAATCTGGCGTATTTGTCAATCAAGGCGTTTCTAAAATCATCGGCTCGCTCACGTACGCGGGTAGCCCGCGTATTCAAGAGAACATTCTGATCGTTGATGTCCAAAATTTCAGACTGAATTGAACCCAACACGAGATCCGTGTAGGACTTCAGGTTCGAATTGACCAAATCGGCAAACCCCTGCTCCATCGTGAAATTGACGGTCGTGCTAGAGGTTCCGACATAGGCAAAACTCATCCCTTCATAAGCAGTCCCTGCTACGCCGGTAATCGAACTGCCGCTGACAGTAAACATGGAACTATCTCCCCCGATCGAGGCATTGGTAATGGCCCCACCGGAATAGGTAATATCAATCGCGACATTCAAAGACTGGGTCCGCGAGGTATTCGACATCATCCTGAATTCAGTATTGCTGCTGGTCGTTGATGTTTGAAACAAAGATTGAACTTCGTCATACTCGTTAGCAATCGCATCATCTAGAACAGATTCATCAACCACCAGCTCGTTGTTAGGATTCAAGGTAATACCGATGGAGCGAAGGTTATCATACTTTACCCCCGACCCATAAATTCCGCCGAGCAATCCCTGCAAATTGAGGTTCATGCCACTGAGGTAGTTATCGCGATAAAGAACAGCATCTTCGGACACAGAGCCATCTGACCCGACCGTCTGGTTGGTACTGACAAAAGAGCGAAACTCGTTATAGGCCTCAACAAAATTGAGAATATCATCTTTGAGAGCACTATTATCCGCTGTGATCGTTAAATCCAAAAACGTCCCGGGCTCCTGATTGTTGATAGTCAAGGTAACCCCGTCAATCAAGTCGTCAATCACATTGTTATCACGCGTGACGGGGACGCCATCCAGTTCGACAATCGCCTGCTGGGACCCTTGCAACAAGTTCTTGACCAGTCCACCGGCGGTCACGCCGATACTGTCCATGACATCAGTTCCTGTCACATTCGAGATCACAATATCTTTGGCGGTTTGTGTGCCGCTCAGAATTAGTTGATACGACCCGCTTGTTACCTGCAATACAGAAGCACTCACCCCCGATGTGTTTTTGCTGGCGTTGATCTGTGCCGCAATGTCCGTGAGAGACATTCCAGCCGTAACATTAACAGTCGCCGAGGCTCCCCCCCCTGATAGGGCAAGATCAAATGTTCCGGTATAACCTAAGGCGGCGGTTGCAGTACCTGCCGTATCACTTCCAATCCGGTGAGCTTTGGCCTTTTGTACAATCTCCAGCTCATAGCTGTTCATCTCGGTCCCCGGATCAATCGCCACAGTGACCAGCTTGGAAGGATCGGTTGAGTTGCTAGAAGACAAGGTCCCCGAACGCTTGTCAAAGGTTGACGTATCGGTGGCAAGAAGTGAATAATTTTTGCGAAGGTTGGCTAAAGAATCTTGAACAGCCTGCCCCAGTTTTTGCAAATTGGCATAAGCCTCATTTTTGGCTGTATTTTTTGTGACCTTGATATCAATCTTATCAGCTTCGGCTACTCTAGCCGCATAAGCGGCTTCAATTAACGCCGATGTATTCAAACCAGAAGACGTTCCAAAAAAGAACGTCCGACTCCCTTGCGTTGTAACCCCGCCTGATGAACTTGTTGTTACCATCCCTTACCCCTTGTCTCTCGCGATTCTTGCGCATTCTGGTTAATTAATTATTTAGCTGAAAGGGGAGAGAGGCAATTTTTGTGCCAATCTCCCCTTCCCAAGAAATTCAGGAAACTAACTTCTCAGATGTTATCTAACGAGTGAGAGAAGAGAAGATTTCATCTGGTTGGCCTGAGACAGGGACGCGATAGACGCTTCCGTCAAGACCTGATTGCTCACAAGGTTGGTTTGTTCGGCTGCGAGGTCAACGTCCATAATCGCGGAAGCTGCCGAAGTCAGGTTCTCAATCGAGCTGGCAATCACATCGCCGCGATATTCGAAACGAGACAGCAAGGACCCAACCGTTGCACGGTGAGCCGAGACACGGTCAATATCAGCGTCAACCAGCGGAGAAGCCGCGATGGCGTTGGCTGCCGTATCGGTGTTAGCGGCCAAGGAAGTCATAACCGCAGCAGTGACAACAACCGTAGTTAAGTCAGCCACGATGGTATCACCGACAGCCGTACCAACTTGGAAGGTTGCCACGTTGTTGGTTGCGTTATAGTTCCCCGTCAAAAGAGCGGTTCCGTTAAAGGACGTGTTGGTACCAATCGCGATCGCTTCAGCCTTGAGGGCATCATATTCTTGGTCGATAAATCCACGAGAGGTTGCATCAACAGAACCCGAAACGGCCTGAGCGGTCAAAGATTTCATCCGTTGAAGAATGTCACCAACACGGGCTAGAGCCCCGTCAGCGGTTTGCAGAACCGAACGGGCCTGCACGGCATTAATAGCCCCTTGTTTCAGGGTTGTAATATCCGCCTTCAAGCTAGACCCAACGGCCAAACCAGCAGCATCGTCAGAGGCACGCACGATACGGGATCCACTGGACAATTTGGCCAGAGACTTATCCATAGCACGAGAGTTGTTGTTAAGATAAATAAGCGCGGTATTAGCAGAGGTATTGGTTGCGATAACTGGCATTTTGACTCTCCTTCTTTGAGTTTTGCCTTTTATAAAATCAGCCCTATTCCTTAGGACTGGGAAATCCTTCTGACCCTACTGGTCATCGAATCTCCAACGAAGGTGCTTAGCTTAACATTTTTTTCTCTTAAAATGAATCCCCTAGTTTGGGCTCCATCTTTTTATTCTAACCCACTAACCGTTAAAAAAATCCTAATTCGCTTTTTATTTTTTATAACTATATCCATCAGAGTCTCAGACATTGAACGAATGCACTTTCAAGAACAGCAGGACAATCACTGCCGAACGAGTGAGAGAAGAGAAGATTTCATCTGGTTGGCCTGAGACAGGGACGCGATAGACGCTTCCGTCAAGACCTGATTGCTCACAAGGTTGGTTTGTTCGGCTGCGAGGTCAACGTCCATAATCGCGGAAGCTGCCGAAGTCAGGTTCTCAATCGAGCTGGCAATCACATCGCCGCGATATTCGAAACGAGACAGCAAGGACCCAACCGTTGCACGGTGAGCCGAGACACGGTCAATATCAGCGTCAACCAGCGGAGAAGCCGCGATGGCGTTGGCTGCCGTATCGGTGTTAGCGGCCAAGGAAGTCATAACCGCAGCAGTGACAACAACCGTAGTTAAGTCAGCCACGATGGTATCACCGACAGCCGTACCAACTTGGAAGGTTGCCACGTTGTTGGTTGCGTTATAGTTCCCCGTCAAAAGAGCGGTTCCGTTAAAGGACGTGTTGGTACCAATCGCGATCGCTTCAGCCTTGAGGGCATCATATTCTTGGTCGATAAATCCACGAGAGGTTGCATCAACAGAACCCGAAACGGCCTGAGCGGTCAAAGATTTCATCCGTTGAAGAATGTCACCAACACGGGCTAGAGCCCCGTCAGCGGTTTGCAGAACCGAACGGGCCTGCACGGCATTAATAGCCCCTTGTTTCAGGGTTGTAATATCCGCCTTCAAGCTAGACCCAACGGCCAAACCAGCAGCATCGTCAGAGGCACGCACGATACGGGATCCACTGGACAATTTGGCCAGAGACTTATCCATAGCACGAGAGTTGTTGTTAAGATAAATAAGCGCGGTATTAGCAGAGGTATTGGTTGCGATAACTGGCATTTTGACTCTCCTTCTTTGAGTTTTGCCTTTTATAAAATCAACTCTGTCCCTTCATTCCTTTTTGAAATTTTCCAGTTTCAAAAGTCCCCAACGAAAGTACGCAGCACGCATATGTATGTTTTATAAAGAACGCCCCCTTCTGGGGCACAACGCCTACACTATTGCCCACAAGTATTAAGAATGACTTTAATTTTTGGAAAACTCGCCGTAAGATCAGAAAATAAATTCTCTCTCCCTCTCCATCCCTCTTCATCAGGACGCATGACTTATGACCACAAACCCGAATGAATTTGCCAAAAATTTCTTTGATAAGGGAATGGGCTTTCTGAAAAGTGAAAACTATGCCGAAGCGGAAAAATGTTTCGCCGAAGCCATTTCTCTGGACGAGAATAACCCGAACCATTGGGCAGAGATGGGACTTGTTTGGGCGAAGACAGGCCGCATTACTGAATCGGTTGATGCTTTTCAGGTTGCCCTGAACCTTTCCCCGACTCATTTCACGGCTCTTTATAATATGGGGCTCTCGCTCAGCCGTTTGGGCAAGCTCACAGAGGCTGTAGCATATCTGGAAAAAGCCTATCAGCAAAAACCCGATCCGGATCTTGCCGAAAAACTGGGAAACATCTTTTATGTAGAAAAAGACCATCAGAAAGCCGCCATCTATTATAACAAAGCGCGAGAGGGTGGGGATAAGACAGATGCGCGGCTTAGCAAACTTGGGGTCTGCCTTTACCAGAACGGAGATATTTCGGCGGCATTGTCTGTTTACATTGAGCTGGTTCTCAGACACCCCGACAATGAGGACTATGTCGCCAGCCTTGTTGATATGTATAAAAACTTGAGCCACACAGTTTACACGGACTCGGCACGACAAATCATTATGCTTTTGCTGAAAAAGGAAAACATCAAACACCGTTACTACAGCACGTCATGGTCAACCTTGGTTTTGCTCGACCCTCGGCTGGAAGGGTTGCGGCAGCTTGCGGAGAATCCAGAACACGGTCCATCTCTCGAAAGCATCAAGGATTGCTTTAAGGACGAGTTGCTCTGCCTCGGGCTTGAGAAGGTCAACGCAGTTCAAGTCTCGCTGGAAAATTTCTTAACCTCCTTGCGGAAATATTTTCTGCTGCATTGGCAAGAAGCCGCTAAATGGCCAGCGCAGGTTTTAGATTTTCTGGCCGCACTCGCCGTTCAGAATTGGTACAACGACTATATTTTTTACGAAACCGCAGAGGAGATTGCCGCCTTGGAGGCCATCAAGGCAAAGCTGACCGAGGTTTTGCCCCAGCGAAATCTTGGCAATGATGTGGCCGCGCTTTTTGCCCTTTATGGATGTTATCGGCCTTTATACGATGTTGTGCCTGCCGAATTGAATAAACCCGCTTTTGCCAAAGGGACCCTTTACAAACTCCGCACCTTAATCAAAGCTCAAATCAAAAACCCGCGCTATGAGCACGACTTGATTCCGACCATTCCCAGCTTTACCCCGATTACCGATCAGGTGTCTCAAGCAGTTCGCGCCATGTACGAACAGCGGCCCTACCCGCGCTGGCGGTCTGCGCTGAAGAATGAACATCCGACGGGAATCTCCTCAAAGTTTAGCGGACTCAAAATTCTGGTTGCCGGATGCGGAACGGGTCAAGAACCTACCATCTATGCCAACACGGTTCGTGGCGCAAAAATCACCGCCATTGACCTGAGCTTTCCCAGCATTGCCTATGCCAAGCGCATGGCGGAAGAGCTTGATTTTATCGGAAGCATTGACTTCAAACAGGGCGACTTAATGGAAGTCAGTAAGCTTGGCGAAGAATTCGACTATATTTGCAGTTCAGGGGTGCTTCACCACTTGAAAGACCCTGCCAAGGGTCTGGCCGCAATTGTCTCCGTTCTCAAGCCTCATGGACGGATGAGCATTTCTCTTTACAGTGAGATTGCGCGGAACAAATTGCTCAATCCCGCCTCGGATTATATTCGGGAAAAAGGTTACACCTCCTCAGACGCGGATATTCGTCAGTTCCGTAAGGACATTATGGAGCTGCCGGAAAGCGATCCCCGCAAGGCGTGCAGCCGGATTGGTGATTTTTATTGCCTGTCCGAATGCAATGACTTGTTGTTCCATGTTCAAGAACACCGCTTCACCTTTTTAAGCATCAAGGAATTTGTTGAAACAGCGGGACTGGAGCTTCACGATGTTTCTCTCGATCCTGCCGCCAAGAAACAATATTTTGAAAAATTCCCTCAAGATGGGACAAAATACACGTTCGCGCATTTGCACGAATTCGAATCCGAACATCCTGATCTTTTCCTCGGGATGTATAAAGTCTATCTGCGGCGAAAAGGGGACACGACTCCTCACCCTCTCGATTCCTTTATCGAACTAGGGCGGGTGTAACATTTTTCTGGGATATTTTTGTCATCCCGCCGCCGCATAGAACAGGCACGCAGTGGGTCTAAATCTCCCCTTCCACCCGTCACTCCCGCGTTCCATCTCCCACCCGTCACCCCCGCTT
>CAYZAR010000081.1:0-7057 GCA_964476455.1 uncultured Micavibrio sp. | reverse complement strand
GTTGCCGTCTGCGCCGCAATTGCAAGAAAACCCGATTAATCTTGTTAAACAAGCAGAACAAGCCGGACAAGATCCGATTGCTCATGTTGTTGGTCGGTTAAAATCAGGCGATTTGCGAATGTCTTGTGAAGATCCAGATCATCCAGATAACTGGCCACGCAACTTATTCGTGTGGCGGTCGAACTTGCTCGGATCTTCGGGCAAGGGGCATGAGTATTTTCTTAAGCATTTTTTGGGAACCAAGCATGGGGTTCAGGGGAAAGATCTTGGAAGTGAAGGGGATGTGAGAAGTTCTGATGTGGTCTGGCATGATGATGCTCCGCAGGGCAAGCTCGATTTGTTGGTAACGCTTGATTTTCGGATGTCCACGACGTGTGTCTACTCCGACATTGTTTTGCCAACTGCAAGTTGGTACGAGAAAAACGATCTCAATACTTCTGATATGCACCCCTTTATCCATCCTTTGTCGCGGGCGATTGATCCGGTTTGGCAAAGTCGGTCAGACTGGGAGATTTACAAAGGTCTCGCTAAAAAAGTTTCCGAACTCTCAATTGGGCATTTGGGAGTTGAGAAAGAAATTGTCCTCACCCCCATTCAACACGATACGCCGGGTGAGTTGGCACAGCCAGATGTTAAGGAATGGCGAAAGGGAGAATGCGACGCTATTCCCGGGAAGACCATGCCTTCTATGAAAGTAGTCGAGCGAGATTACCCAGCAACTTATGAACGATTTACCACTCTTGGTCCACTCATGGAAAAATTGGGGAATGGCGGGAAGGGGATTGCGTGGAACACGGATCACGAAGTGGACTTCCTGAAAAAACTCAATGGCGAAAAATCAGGCAAGGCGAAAATCGAAACAGATATTGACGCGTGCGAAGTTATTCTCTCATTGGCTCCTGAGACCAACGGAGAAGTGGCGGTCAAAAGCTGGGCGGCTCTTAGCAAGATCACAGGTCTGGACCATACCCATTTGGCTCTTCCCAAAGAAGAAGAAAAGATCAGATTCCGTGATATTCAGGCGCAGCCTCGGAAAATTATCAGCTCGCCAACATGGAGTGGTTTAGAATCCGAACACGTCTGTTACAACGCCGGATATACCAATGTTCATGAGTATATTCCTTGGCGGACACTGACTGGTCGGCAACAGCTTTATCAAGATCACCCGTGGATGATCGATTTTGGCGAAGGTCTTGTCACCTATCGTCCTCCTATCAACACCCACACGGTCCAGATGATGTTGGAAAAACACGGGAAAGAATCCCCGACAGTGCTGCTGAATTTTATCACGCCGCACCAGAAATGGGGGATTCATTCAACCTATACAGACAACCTGCATATGCTCACACTCTCGCGGGGTGGGCCGATTGTCTGGATGAGTGAAGTAGATGCCAAAAAAGTTCACGTCAAAGACAATGACTGGGTCGAAGTCTTTAACACAAACGGGGCAATTGTGGCTCGGGCTGTTGTGTCCCAACGGATCAACGAGGGTATGATGCTGATGTATCATGCGCAGGAAAAACTCACCCACACCCCGGGGAGTAAAATCACCGGAGCGCGGGGGGGGATTCACAACTCAGTGACACGGGCAACGGTCAAGCCAACTCATATGATTGGGGGCTATGCCCAACAATCCTACGGGTTCAATTACTATGGAACCGTGGGGTCCAACCGTGATGAATTTGTCATTGTTCGGCGCATGGAAAAAGTAGATTGGATGGATGATTCGGCGACAAAAGTGGAGGCCGCAGAATGAAAATCAGAGCTCAAATCGGCATGGTCCTGAACTTGGACAAATGTATCGGTTGCCATACTTGTTCTGTGACGTGCAAGAATGTTTGGACTTCTCGGGAAGGGGTCGAATACGCTTGGTTTAACAATGTCGAAACCAAACCCGGGATTGGCTATCCCAAAGACTGGGAAAATCAGGACAAGTGGAAAGGCGGCTGGAAGCGTAAATCTAACGGGAAAATTGAGCCTCGCCAAGGGGGGCGTTGGCGGATTTTAGCCAATATTTTTGGTAATCCGAGTATGCCAGAAATTGACGATTATTATGAACCCTTCACGTTTGACTATGACCATCTGCAAAAATCTCCGGAATCAAAAACTATGCCGACAGCGCGGCCTCGCTCTTTAATTACGGGCGAGCGGATGGAAAAAGTTGAGTGGGGGCCAAACTGGGAAGAAATTCTAGGAACCGAGTTTGAACATCGCCGTAAAGACTATAACTTTCGCAATATTGAAGAAGAAATGTATGGGCAGTTTGAAAACACCTTTATGATGTATCTGCCCCGCCTTTGCGAACACTGCTTGAATCCAACTTGCGTGGCTTCCTGCCCATCAGGATCAATTTACAAACGGGAAGAAGACGGCATTGTCCTGATCGATCAGGATAAATGTCGTGGGTGGCGGATGTGTATATCCGGCTGTCCGTTCAAGAAAATCTATTATAACTGGGAATCGGGTAAGGCAGAAAAATGCACGTTCTGTTATCCAAGGATCGAGAATGGAGACCCAACAGTTTGCTCTGAAACCTGTGTAGGCCGCATTCGTTACCTAGGGGTTATGTTGTATGATGCTGACCGCATAGAAGATGCGGCTAGTGTGCAGAACGATCAAGATCTATATGCAGCGCAGCTGGATATTTTCCTCAACCCTCACGATCCGGCGGTTATTGAGCAAGCTAGAAAAGACGGTATTCCAGACAACTGGATTCTAGGTGCGCAGAAGTCACCTGTTTACAAAATGGCGATGGAATGGCGCGTTGCTTTTCCTCTTCACCCTGAATACAGAACCTTGCCGATGGTCTGGTATATTCCGCCACTATCGCCAATCCAGTCTGCGGCTGAGTCTGGAAAAATCAAGATGGAAAAAAATGGCATTGTGCCAGACCTGAATGAAATGCGTATTCCGGTTAAATATCTGGCAAATCTTTTAACAGCTGGAAACGAGGCTCCCATCCGTTTCGGTCTAAAACGGATGCTGGCGATGCGGCACTATATGCGGAGCAAGTTGATTGAAGGACAGCCCAATACAACTTTCCTTGAGGAATCTGGTTTGAGTACCGATGTAGTTGAAGATATGTATAAAATCATGGCTCTTGCCAATTACGAGGACCGTTACGTTATCCCAACAGGTCATCGTGAGGAAACTCTGGATGCTTTCGGAGAGAGCGGCGGGTGTGGTTTCAGTTTTGGAAACGGATGCGCAACTCATAGCAACAGTGAGACGGACTTGTTCGAAAGCCCTAAAACATGGCGTGGGCCGAGTGCTTCGGGTAAAGACAATCGTGTTAATACGTTGTTCTCTCGTCCTGCCTCTGCTAAGAGTGGTGGGTGCGGCGGCGGAAAATGTGGTGGTCATTAACAAAGGAATAAATAGACGATGAGAAGTATAAAGGTCTTGTCCTTTCTTCTGACCTACCCATCAGCAGCACATCAGGAAGTGCTTCCCGAATGCATGGAAATTCTCGAGAAAGAGAAGGGGCTTTCGGCTAAGGCATTGCAAAGAGTTTCTGAGTTGTGCCAATGGATAGAAAGCCGCCCGTTGCTTGATGTTCAAGAGGAATATGTTGACCTCTTTGACCGGACACCATCTTTGTGTTTGCACCTGTTCGAGCATATTCACGGAGATTCGCGGGAACGTGGGCAAGCTATGGTGGATCTTGATGAGATATACAAAAGTTCTGGCTTGATAATATCATCAGACGAAATGCCTGACTTTCTTCCCTTGTTTTTAGAATATTTGTCTACCTTGTCTCCCGAGAAAACCCACCAAAATCTCGGAGATGTGGGGAGTGTTCTAGGAGCAATTGGCGAGAGGTTGAAGAAGCGTCAGTCTCATTATGCCTCTGTTTTTGAGGCTCTTTTGGAGATGGCGGATCGCAAGCCTGACTTCAAAGAAATAGAAGAGGCTGTCAAAAAAGACAGCGGAAAAATTCCTGATCTTGCTGAAATTGACCAGAAGTGGGAAGAACAATTTGCTTTTGAAAACACAAATCAAACCACAGAGGCGGGGGGATGTCCGGCGGCGGAAGAAATGCTGCGCCGGATCAATATCCCCTTGACGAACGACAAAGCTCAGAAGGAGACCGTGTGATGGACTTTTTTCTTTTCCAGATTTTTCCCTATATTGCGTTGGCTTTTTTCTTTTTGGGAAGCATTTTGCGTTTTGACCGAGATCCTTACACATGGCGGAGTAAATCAAGCCAAATTTTCCGCAAGAATCAGCTTATCTTGGGAAGCGTTCTTTTCCATGTCGGGATTCTGGTTATCATCCTTGGTCATGTTGCCGGACTCTTAACCCCGATTGCGGTTTTTGATGCCATCGGAATTTCTCACGGAGCAAAGCAGATTTTAGCTATTGCTGCGGGGGGAGCTGCGGGAGTTCTCTGTTTTGCGGGTCTGCTTATCCTTATCCACCGCCGCCTCTTTGATGAACGGGTGCGGGCGCATACGTCCTTTGCAGATATGGCTGTTTTGTTTCTTCTTCTTGGGCAAGTGAGTCTAGGACTTCTTACTATTCCTGTCTCTCTTCACCATCTGGATGGTCACGAAATGGTTAAGTTCATGAACTGGGCCCAGCATATCGTGACGTTCAGGGGAGGAGCTTCTGAGTTTGTGGCAGACGTGTCCTTGGTCTTCAAACTTCATTTGACGCTTGGCATGGTTATTCTTTTATTTGTCCCGTTTACCCGCTTGGTTCATTTTTTCAGTGCACCGATTGGGTTTGTCGGACGGCCTTACCAAATTGTTCGTAAACGGTCGGTTTAGCTGTGGCTTTGCGTGCCCCGGGTATTTTTGTAAACGGCGTTAAGATTTCGCCGGAGCAGATAAGCTTTGAGGTTCAATACCATCCTGCTGCAACGTTAGAGGATGCACGTTATGCGGCGATGAAAGCTCTCGTTATTCGTGAGTTATTATTGCAGCGTGCCGCAGAAACTGGTGTTGGGGCAGGCTCTCCGGCTTCGTCACCGAATGAGGACGATTTGATTGAATCTCTTCTTGAAGCCGAGGTTAGCGTTCCAGATCCAAGTGAGGAAGAATGCCTTCGCTACTATCAGAACAACCTTATAAAATTTGTGTCCTCTCCTCTTTTCGAGGTCTCACATATTCTTTATCTCGCGCCCCCCGAGGATAAAGATTTATTTTTGGAGGCGCGGAAGAGGGCTGAGAAAGCTCTTGAAAATCTCTCTCTTTCTCCCGAACGCTTTGCAAAAATAGCCGAAGCAGAATCCGCATGCTCTTCGAAAGATCGCGGCGGTCATTTGGGACAGATCAGCCGGGGACAAACATTGCCGAAATTTGAGCAGGCTTTGTTCCAAATGAAGGAAGGGGAAATATCATCCTCTCCTGTGGCCAGTGAGGTTGGCTACCACATTATCAAAGTTCATAAACGCGCCGAAGGCCACCAAATGACATTTGATATGGTGAGAGAGCCGATTGCGGCCTATCTAAAAGATAAAAGTTGGCAGAGTGCTTTTAACCAGTACGTACAGCTTTTGGCAGGAAGAGCAAAAATCAGTGGATTCCGAATGAAGGCTGTGGACCAACCGTTGGTGCAGTAGAAATTAAGACAGGATACGAATGGTGCGCCTGGAGGGACTCGAACCCCCGACCAAACCGTTATGAGCGGTCCGCTCTAACCATCTGAGCTACAGGCGCAACAAGCCCCCTATACCACGAAGGGACGGGGCCTGAAAACAATATTTAAGTGTCAAGGAAACTCCGCAGCTTGCGTGAGCGGGATGGATGTTTCAGTTTCCGCAGGGCTTTGGCTTCAATTTGGCGAATCCTTTCCCGTGTCACGTTGAATTGCTGCCCAACTTCCTCAAGTGTGTGATCGGTGTTCATCCCAATTCCGAAGCGCATCCGCAAGACCCGTTCTTCCCGTGGGGTGAGTGTGGCAAGAACACGGGTGGTCGTTTCGCGCAAGTTTGACTGAATGGCACTCTCGACGGGAAGAATGGCGTTTTTGTCCTCAATGAAGTCACCGAGAGAAGAGTCCTCCTCATCCCCAATCGGTGTTTCAAGAGAAACAGGTTCTTTGGCAATTTTGAGAACCTTGCGGACCTTATCAAGAGGCATATGCAGACGTTCAGCCAATTCTTCGGGGGTTGGTTCGCGTCCTATTTCGTGCATCATCTGACGCGATGTCCGCACCAGTTTGTTGATGGTTTCGATCATGTGAACGGGAATACGGATAGTCCGAGCCTGATCCGCGATAGAACGGGTAATCGCCTGCCTGATCCACCATGTCGCATAGGTCGAAAATTTATAGCCGCGCCGATATTCGAATTTATCAACAGCCTTCATCAGGCCGATATTGCCTTCTTGAATCAAATCAAGAAATTGCAAGCCACGGTTGGTGTATTTTTTGGCAATCGAAATTACAAGGCGAAGGTTGGCTTCAACCATTTCCTTTTTAGCCCGATTGGATTCCTTGTCACCCTTTTGAACTGTCGTGACGATCCGTTTGAACTCCATCAAGGGTAGCGCGGATTCAGCGGCAATCGCTTCAATTTGTCCTGTCAAGGCATCTACTTCGATTTTGTATTTCTCGGCGAACTTGCCCCAGCCTTTGCCTGTGAGTTTCTTAACCTTGTCATGCCATTTGCCCGAGAGCAAAGTTTCCTCGTAGTGAGCCAAGAAATCTTCGCGTTTCACTCCGCATTCCATAGAGAGGCGGAGCATTTTGCCTTCCAAAGAGACAAGGTCGCGGTTCATTTTATAAAGCCGCTCAATCAATTGCTCAATACGAGCATTGTGCAGTTTAACATCATTCATCAAAGCCACCATTTCGGCTTTGAGCTGATCGTATTTTTTCAGGATAGCGGGGGTTGCATTCTTGCCAGCTTCGATTTTTTCCTGTTGGGCTTTTTGCAGTTTCTTGTAGGTTTTTTTAATACCTTCGAAAACTGGATAAACCTTCGGAGCTAGCTCTGCTTCCATGGCTGCCAGAGAGAGAGAGTTTTCATCTTCTTCTCCCCCGCCGCTTCCTTCACCAGCTTCTCCACCTTCGGTGGATTCGGCAGGTTCAACTTCGCGCAGAGCTGGAG
>CAYZAR010000080.1:0-7105 GCA_964476455.1 uncultured Micavibrio sp. | reverse complement strand
GTTGGGGAGATGAAATGAAACTCACGCTCCTAAAACACGAAGCCTCCGGCTATAGCTAAGGTTACGCCCCCCTGTCACTCCCGCTTTATAGGCGGGGGTCTGGCGCGGTGTATAAAAGGAAAAACTCAACTCAAACAATATGAATAATCCCTTGGGCTTTTCGATCACGCTTAAATATGTTCCAATGCGGGAATGTTGAATTACATCCTCCGCCGTTTGATGCTCATGGTTCCGACAATTCTCGGAATTCTTTTCGTCAGCTTTGTTATCATCCAATTTGTCCCCGGGGGGCCAGTTGAGCGTATGATTGCGCAGCTTCAAGGCCATGGAACCGAAGCCACGTCGCGCTTTTCAGGCGGAGGGGGTGGAGAGCTCTCTCCTCAAGCCACAGCAACCGGACAACAAACCGCTTATCGCGGGGCGCAAGGACTTGACCCCGAGTTTATCAAGGAACTTGAAAAAATGTACGGGTTCGACAAACCGGCTCCTGAACGTTTTGCCAATATGATTAAAAACTACCTCCGCTTTGATCTGGGGACCAGCTACTACCGCGACATAAAAGTGACCGACCTGATCCTTGAGAAAATGCCCGTTTCGATTTCCCTTGGTCTGTGGTCCACGATTTTAATTTACTTTATTTCCATTCCTCTTGGCATTCGCAAAGCGGTGAAGGATGGCCAAAGTTTTGACATTTGGACCAGTGCTGCAATTTTTGTGGGGTATGCCATACCCTCTTTTCTCTTTGCTATTTTGCTGATTATCCTTTTTGCGGGGGGGAGGTATTTCGACCTGTTCCCCCTGCGCGGGATTGTTTCGGACAACTGGGCGGATCTGCCGTGGTGGCAACAGGGGATTGATTATCTCTGGCACATGGTTCTGCCGACTTTGGCCCTTGTGATCTCTGGATTTGCCGGATTGACCATGCTGACCAAGAACTCTTTTCTGGATGAAATTGGCAAACAATATGTTCTGACAGCGCGGGCCAAGGGCTTGCCCGAGCGGCGCGTTCTTTATGGTCACATTTTTCGCAATGCGATGCTCATTGTCATTGCCGGATTTCCAGCAGCCTTCATGCATATTTTCTTTACCGGCTCCTTGCTGATCGAAGTCATTTTCTCTCTCGATGGGCTGGGGCTTTTGGGATATGAATCGATCATCAATCGGGACTATCCCGTTGTGCTGGGGACTCTCTATATCTACGCCCTAATTGGTTTGGCCATGACGTTGATCCGCGACCTTGTCTATGTGATGGTTGATCCGCGCATTGATTTTGGAGGGCGTCCCAATGGTTAAGCTTTCTCCTATCACCTTGCGCCGCTGGGCGCAGTTTAAGGCCAATAAGCGGGGCTTCTGGTCTTTGTGGATCTTCTTGGGCCTGTTTTTCTGCGCCCTCTTTGCCAATTTTCTGGCGAATGACAAACCTTTGCTGGTCTCTTACCAAGGGCAATTTTACGTTCCGGTGGTTGCCAGTTATCCTGAAACGAGCTTTGGTGGAGACTTCGAAACCGAAGCCGATTACCGCGATCCCTATATCATCGAAAAAATTTCGCAAGCGGGATGGATCATCTGGCCGCCAGTACGCTATTCTTTCGATACCATCAACTATGATCTTCCTGCGCCGGCTCCTTCTGCCCCCACTCATGACAACTGGCTGGGGACCGATGACCAAGGCCGCGATGTAGTAGCGAGGGTTTTATACGGGTTTCGGCTTTCTGTTCTCTTTGGTCTAGCCCTTACTCTGGTTTCCTCTTTGGTTGGCGTGGCTGCCGGAGCTTTGCAAGGTTACTATGGAGGATGGACTGACTTGATTGCCCAAAGGATGATTGAAATTTGGTCGAGTATGCCCAGCCTTTATATCCTCATTATCTTTTCCGCTTTATTTGCCCCGGGCTTCTGGACGCTGCTTTTGATTCTTCTGCTCTTTTCGTGGACTCATTTGGTGGATGTTGTCCGCGCCGAATTTTTGCGGACGCGGAATCTTGACTATGTTCGGGCGGCTCGCGCTTTGGGCGTTTCGAACCTCACCATTATGCGCCGCCATATTCTACCCAATGCGGTTGTGGCAACACTGACCATGCTGCCCTTTGTCTTGACTGGTTCGATTACCGCCCTCACCAGCCTTGATTTCTTGGGGCTTGGCCTTCCCCCGGGCTCACCGTCGCTTGGGGAGTTGCTGGCTCAAGGCAAGAACAATATGCAAGCTCCGTGGCTAGGGATTACAGCCTTTTTGTCCTTGGCCTTTATGCTCATTCTTTTGACGTTTATTGGCGAGGCCGTCCGTGACGCCTTCGATCCGCGCAAAACAAAACTATAACAACCAAGGAGTTCCCATGACCGATCCGCGCCATAATCTTCTTGCCTCGGTTTGCGAAGAAGTGAAAATCTGCCGCCACCAATTACACCAGAATCCGGCAACGGCTTATGAGGAATTTTTTGCCTCGGACCTGATTGCCCGCAAATTGAGTGAATGGGGGATTCCGTTTGAACGCGGATGGGCGGAGACGGGAATCGTTGCCACGATTGAAGGCCATACGACCACCAGCGGAAAACGTATTGGCCTGCGGGCCGATTTCGATGCCCTCGACATTCAAGAAGAGTCGGGACAGGAATGGGCATCGCAGATTGCCGGAAAAATGCACGCGTGCGGACATGATGGGCATACTTCCATTCTGCTTGGCGTCGCTCGTTTTCTCCAAGAAACCAAGGCCTTTAACGGAACGGTTCACCTGTTTTTCCAACCCGCCGAGGAACGGGAGGGCGGAGCTCTGCGCATGATTGAGCAAGGGCTTTTCAAAAAATATCCGGTTGAGAGTGTGTACGCGCTGCATAACTGGCCTTATATGAAGCGTGGCAAAATTGGTTTGCGGGCGGGGCCGATGATGGCCTCTTCAGACATTTTCACGCTCACCGTGACGGGGCATGGGGGCCATGCGGCCATGCCTCATAAATGCGTTGACCCTATCTGGATCGCCAGCCAGATTGTCATTGCGCTGCAAGGCATTGCCAGCCGGAACACGGACCCGCTCGAAAGTGCGGTGGTTAGTATCACCAATTTTCACGGGGGGAGCGGTGCGTCCAACATCATTCCCGAAACTGTTTCTTTGCTGGGAACAGCGCGGGCGTTTCAACCGGCGGTTCGCGACCAAATCGAACGCCGTATTGGAGAAATCGCACGCGGAGTTGCCGCCGCCAATGGTGGCCAGATCGAATACAACTACGTGCGCTCTTATGAGCCGACGATCAACTCTGCGGCTGAAGCTTCGTTTTGCGCCGAGATAGCACAAAGCCTCTTCGGGGCAGAAAATGTTGATACCAACACCAGCCCGACAATGGGGGCCGAAGATTTTGGGGCTATGCTCAAAGAAAAACCAGGCTGTTATGTTTTCTTTGGCCAAGGCGAGGATCAGAGCGATAGCCCTCATAACTTTGGGCTTCACCATCCGCGCTATGATTTTAACGATGCCATCTTGCCTGATGCTATTCGTTATTTTGTATCCCTATCCGAGAAAAAATTGACGGCATAGAGCTAATATAAGAACATAGTCTGATTCAGAAAAAATGTCTGTCGCCTGCCGGAGGAAATCCGCCGAGCTTGAGGCGTTCTTTCTCGCTCAGAAGCTCGGCCAACATGAAGAGCCTCTCGGCTTCCGAACAGGACAGCAAGTGCTTACGCAAATCCTCTTCTCCGAGAATATGCTCGGGTAATTTCATCCCTGTAATAACCAGCCCCTGACAATAGGCCACTTCGAGAGAGGCCTCGTTAAAAACAAAGCGATAACTTGGTTGCTCGATTTTTTGTCCCATCTCTCGTTCCTCCTCACAAATCAAATCAATTTAAGCAGCAAGAAGTGGAGGCATACAGTCAACAATCAGAACTTCCGGAAACTCCGAAGGCTCTAAAGTTTTCAAATACGCAATTGCCGATACCGCATCGGTAAAATATTTCCCATTGCACAGATCTCCTTCAGGCTCTCTAAGCTCAGAATGGTAGGCATAATAATCAGATAGTTCCTCATCATCATCTACAACCAACACAGATTTTGGCGGGAGGGGCTTGGGCATGGGCAACCTGACCAGTTTTCACGAAAAGGGTTACGTTCAATAGGACTAACCAACCTTTTCGCAATTTTCCAGATTTGTCAATATATTCTGAAAATACCACAAGAGACAAAGCCTTATGGCCTTCCCTTGCGTTTCTCAAGAAACTCCTGTGCCAGAGCTTTTGCCTTCGTTAAAGAGTCTTGGTTCATTTGCACGGCAGCGGCCTCTTTGAGCTCTAACGCCTCCGCAAGTCCACCAACAGCCGCAATATCGGCCCATTTATACGCCTCAACGAAATCCTGCGGAACACTCTCCCCTTCGTAGTACATCACGCCAAGATTGAACTGCGCTATCTCATCTCCCTGCGCTGCAGATTTTTCGAACCACTCCCGCGCCTTATCATAGTCCTGCACCGCTGCCTTTTCGTACCATTCCCGCGCCTTTTCGTAATCCTGCGGTACTCCTTGTTGGCCCTCATAGTATATCACCCCAACACTACGCTGCGTCTTCGCATCCTCCTGCACGGTTAGTTTCTCAGGAATGGGACGGTAGAAGGAGACAACGCCTACCACAAAAACGATAAAAGCTACAAAGACGATGAAAAAACGCATGATTTGAATTTCCTATGCTTCTGCTTCAAGAAACTCCTTGTTCAAAAAACAGGAAAAACCAAGACGGGTCAAGCAACCCTTTGGGACTAGGTGAAGATTACACAACAAAAAGGGGGGCAAACGCCCCCACCTTATCAAAGCAGATTTTCCAAGGAACTAAGCCGATGTATCAACCGAAGTCACGCGGGGTTGAGCAACCGCTTGACCATCTCCAGCCGAACGGAAAGACCCCGCTCCGGAAGAAGACTTGGCCCCGGGGAGAGATTGCTCTTCCTGATGCTTAATTTGCTGACGAGCCTGACGAAACTCTACACTCGACTTGGCAATAATCGCACTATCCTCGGCAGATGTCCCCCTACCGCCCGGGGTCATAGAAACAGATTCGGCTATCGCCTGATTGCGCATATCCATAGCCCGCTGATAGGCCCGAATCTGACCTTCGGTTGGAAACTGGCGCACAAAATCACCTGTCGCGGAATCGCGAACAATGAAAATAGGCTTACTCACCCCCGCATTGAGTTCAACGTGAGGACTGAAATAAGGAGCCGATATGGCCGCAGACTGAACACGAGAGGGGTTGGCCGCAAACGATTGCGACGAAGAAGTCTGCTCCGCAACACTGCGGACCAATTGGTTGTTTGAAACGATGGCACCTAATGCTTCGATCATTTCTGAAGCTCCTTACCTACCTTGTAGTGTACGACAAATTAGAACATACACAATCCCTTATTTTTATCCTACCCTAAATTGCACCTTCCGTCAAGTTTTTATCTTGACTTTTCTGTAAAATTCGCAATCAAACAAAACGAGAAAAGGGTAAATCGTGAATACTCAAATCAAAATTTCTCCTTTTTTGGTTAATCTTTAGGTAATTACTTTTTAAGTATTTGTTAATATCTGGAAACGCGGGGCCCAGAAAAGGGTTAAGTTTTTCCCATAACCATACTGATTTTATTGAGTTTTTTGTCAACTTCTATGGAAAGATTCGCTAAAATTTATTATACTAAAAAAGGACGAACACTATTTGGATTATTAAAAACAACCTTATTCTCTCTTTATAGTCTCCTTCTTTGTTGAAAAAACAAGGAGGGTGGGGTGGGCCTAAAAATCCAAAAATTGGTTCTCTAAGCCTAGATATAACGATAAAGATTCGGTCTGACCAAAACCTCGCAGGTGCCAAGACGTGAACAATTTTTTTGATACACTGAGAAAACTAGGCCCCGCCCGCTTGAGTGTGATGGGGGCAGTTGTCCTTGGCCTGCTGATTTTTTTCATTTTTGTTTCGATGCAAGTCACCAGCCCGAATATGAAAATTCTTTATCGTGATCTCCCAACAGAGGATGCCTCTTCTATTTCTGCCAAACTTGAAGAATTGAAAATTCAATATGAAGTCAGCGGCGATGGAACAAGGATCATGGTCCCTGACAAAGATGTTGGCCGCGCCCGCATGGCCTTGGCACAAGATGGCCTCCCGAATGGGGGGTCTCTTGGTTATGAACTATTTGATAAACAATCCAGCTTCGGCACCACCAATTTTGTTCAGAACATCACACAAGTTCGGGCAATGGAAGGGGAACTTGCACGAACGATTAGCTCGTTGGAGTCTGTCAAAAGTGCGCGTGTTCATCTGGTCTTGCCACAACGTGAACTCTTCAGTCGGGAGAGTCGTCCGGCAAGTGCGAGTGTCTTTTTGCATCTTCGCGGTGCAGCTCAACTTGATAAAGAACAAATTGCTGGGATTCAGTCTTTGATTGCCTCTGCGGTGCCCGACCAAAAAACAAAAAACGTCTCGATTGTTGACTCAACGGGAAATCTTCTGGCTCGCGGTGGTGAAGACGAATCACAGCTAGCTAGTGATAAAAACGAAGAGGTGCGCCGCAAATACGAACAGCGCATGACTCAAACCATTGAAGATCTGGTGGGACGCACCGTTGGCTATGGCAAGGTTCGCGCCAATGTTGTGGCTGATATGAATTTTGACCAAATCACTCAGAATGAGGAAATTTACGACCCTCAAGGCCAAGTTGTGCGTTCAACCCAAACCGTTGAAGACAAGAACACGGAAACGCAGGCTGATAGCAACAACGTTTCCGTGGAAAAAAATCTTCCCGCAGGAAACAGCGATATGCTTGGTCAAGGGGGGCCAACTTCCGCGAGCAACCGTAACGAAGAAACAACCAACTTTGAAATCAATAAAACTGTTCGCAGTATGGTTCGTGAGAGTGGTCAAGTCCAGAAAATGTCTGTCGCCGTTTTGGTGGACGGGACTTACACGACGGATAAAGAGGGGAAAAAAACCTATCAACCGCGCACCAAGGAAGAACTAGACCGTTTAACAGCTTTGGTGAGTTCGGCAATTGGCGTTGATACCAAGCGCGGCGATAAAATTGAAGTTGTGAATATGCAGTTTGTTGAAGTGGACACAACGCCAGAGGCTGATAACACCATTATGG
>CAYZAR010000079.1:0-7198 GCA_964476455.1 uncultured Micavibrio sp. | reverse complement strand
TGAGAATGTAGCAGACGCACATACTCCTCCTGCGGGATTTCATAGAGTCCGAATTGCTCAAGATGCGGATTGGAAAACTGGACATCCAGCACAGAAAACCCCGAAGCCGCAAGGCGAGCGCATAAATGGACAAGAGCAACTTTGCTTGCATTCGGGACGCGGGAAAACATACTCTCTCCGCAAAAAGTTCCACCGAGAGCCAGTCCATATAACCCGCCAACCAATTTTTCGTCTTGCCAACATTCGATGGAATGAGCAAACCCCATTTGGTGGAGTTCTAAAAACAAACTCTGAATAGAGGCATTGATCCATGTTTCGGAGCGATCCGCACAAGCGGCTATCACAGCGGCAAAATCATAATCTGTGCGAATCTCGAAAGGGGCCCTGCGTACCAGCTTGCGCAGGCTCTTAGAAATATGGAGGTTTTGGATAGGCAGCAACGCCCGCTTTTTGGGGGTGACAATCAGGAACTCTTCATCAAAGGCCTGCTCGGCCATAGGGAAAGACCCGTGAGCGTAAAGAGTGAGAAGCTCGGTGGCGGTTAAAGAATCACCCACGGCTTTTCTCTTTCCCTCTTAAGCAGCAGATTTTTCTTGTTCTGCACGAAGAGCTAGTTTTTTCTCCAGCCAATGAATGTTGTAATCGCCAGAGAGAAATTCGGGTTGCTCCAGAATCCACAAATGCAGCGGCAATGTAGTCTTAATGCCATCAACAACGGTTTCTTGCAAAGCGCGACGCATCCGCTGGATACACTCCTCACGGGTGCGGCCATGAACGATGAGCTTGCCGATCATGGAATCGTAATAAGGCGGAATGCGGTATCCGTTATAAACAGGGCTATCGAAACGAACACCAAGACCGCCAGCAGCGTGAAATTGACGAATTTCCCCCGGAGAGGGAATAAAGGTTTGCGGGTCTTCAGCATTGATACGAACTTCGATGGCGTGACCACGAAAACGGATTTTATCTCCGGTAAATTGCAAAGGCTCTCCAGCAGCAATGCGAATTTGCTCGGCAATTAAATCAATTCCGGTCAGCATCTCTGTAACGGGATGTTCAACCTGAATCCGCGTGTTCATTTCCATGAAATAGAACTGGCCGTCTTCCCACAGAAACTCAATGGTCCCTGCCCCGACATACCCCATTTGGCGCACCATATCGGCGGCCAAAGTTCCAATCTCGTTCCGCTGTTCTTCGCTCAAGGCCGGAGACGGGGCTTCTTCAAGAACTTTCTGGTGTCGCCGCTGGGTTGAACAATCACGTTCGCCCAAATGAATAGCGTTGCCATGTTTGTCCCCGAAAACTTGTATTTCAATGTGCCGTGGTCTACCGAGATATTTCTCCATATACACAGTGTCATCATCAAAATTAGCTTTGGCTTCTGTGCGAGCGGTTTTGTATTGCTCAGAAAAATCTTCAGCGCGATGAACAACTTTCATCCCGCGCCCTCCGCCACCGGAGGCCGCCTTGATGAGGACAGGGAATCCCATTTCTTTGGCAAGAGCCAATCCCTGATCGGCATCGGTAACCGCCCCGGGAGACCCGGGAACAACTGGCAACCCGAATTTCTGGGCGGTTTGCTTGGCCATGACCTTATCGCCCATGAGGTCAATATGCTCGGCCTTTGGACCAATATAAGTAAAGCCATGCTCTTCGACCATGCGAGCGAATTGGGAATTTTCAGAGAGAAACCCATAGCCCGGGTGAATAGCGTCTGCGCCAGTCAGGGCCGCCGCACTCAAGATAGAGGGAATATTGAGATAACTGTCTCGTGATGGGGGGGGACCGATACAAACGCTCTCATCAGCAAGCCGAACAGCCATCGCGCTGGCATCGGCGGTGGAATGAACCGCAACCGTCTGAATGCCCATTTCCTTACAGGCGCGGTGGATCCGCAAAGCAATCTCACCACGGTTTGCGATCAGAACCTTTTTGAACATGATGACTCTCTTACTCGATAACCAGCAGAACTTCGCCAAACTCAACAGGCTGGGCATTGCCCACCAAAATTTGAGTGACGGTTCCCGCTTTCTGGGCTTTGATCGGGTTCATGACTTTCATCGCCTCGATAATCAAAAGCGTATCGCCCGCCTTGACCACGGAGCCTTTGGTGACAAACTCCGAAGAATTGGGATCGGGACGCATATAAACAGTGCCCACCATAGGAGAGGTAATCGCCCCGGGATGGTTGGCAGCGGTCGCAGCCGGAGGTGCGCTATTGGCAACTTGGCGCAAAGCCGGATCGGAAGGCATCACATCGCTGGCCGAGACAACATTGTGGGAAAATCCAGAAGCTCCATGATTACCAACCATGACTCCGCCTTTGCCGACGCGGATCATTTTTTCGCCTTCGGCGACTTCAATTTCAGTGAGACCCGTTTCTTCAAGCAGCTTAGCAAGCAAACGGATAGCTTCGGAATCGACTTTCATAAACAATCCTTATGTTAATAAGACAGTCACTCATGAGTGCTTTCTTAGACAAAAAAAGAGAAAATGTCAAAGAAGGTTCGGTTTAAGGCTCAACAGCGCGGCCAGCCTGTCCAACGCAATCAGATAGCCTTGCGCTTTTTGGCCACAAATACGATCCGCCGCCAAAGATTCGATATAGGAAAAATGACGAAATTCTTCCCGCTGTTTGGGATCAGACAGGTGAACTTCGATAATCGGGACAGGAGTGAGCAATTCCAACGCATCGTGAATAGCCAGCGAGGTATGGGTATAAGCTCCGGCATTGATGACCAGACCCGCGATAGAATTTCTAGCCTCTTGAATCCATGTCACCAACTCGCCCTCGTGGTTCGACTGCCGAAAATCGAGGTCAAATCCCAAGGCGCGACATTTCTCCGCGCACATCGCTTCAATATCTTTCAGAGTATGCGAGCCGTACAGAGCAGGATCACGCACGCCAAGCATATTCAAGTTGGGACCGTTCAGAACGAGGATCAATGGCATTTCCCGCCCCCACAGCAACTGTGCGAATGGTCCGCATCCGATCCGCAATGATGGTGATGGTCTGATTCGATATCTGGACCGGTAATCAGTCCGTATTCAATCAAATCTTGTTCCAACTGGGTTGGACTGAGAAACTGAACGGCGTTCATTCCGACATCCCAAGCGGCCTGAACATTTTCGCGTTTATCGTCAATAAACAAAGTCTCGCGGGGGTTGAGGTGATAGGTGTCGAGAAGCAGATGGTAAATCGCAGGATCAGGCTTGGCAAGTTTGACGAAGCCGGAAACAATGCGGCCATCAAACAACCGCAAGAAGGGAAAAACCTCCAACGCTTTGGGGAAATTTTCTGGACTGTAATTGCTTAAAAGATAAAGCGGAATCCCGCGTCTCTTGAGATCCATCAAAATATCAACGCTCTGATGAAAAGGTCCGTTTATCATGTCTTCCCATCGGTGCCAGTAGGCAAGGATGAGGTCTTTTTTGTCAGGGAATTTTTCGATCAATTCGTCGGTTGCGTCTTGCCAAGAACGACCTAAATCTTGCTGATGGTTCCATGCGGGAGTGCAAACCGTACTCAAAAACTCGTCAATCTCGGCCTCGGATTTCAAGAGCTTGCGGTAAAGATAACGAGGGCTGGAGTCAGATAAAACACCGCCCAGATCGAACACCACGGCCTTAATCACGGACAACCCTCGGCTTGACGGTCACGATCACGGTTTTCTCTCCGGCTTTAGCGAAAGTGAGAGTAAGCGGATAGGTACTTCCAGCCTTGAGGGGAGCTTTCAGATCCATCAACATCAAGTGGTATCCGCTTGGACCAAGTGAAAGCGCAGTTTTTTCCGAAAGAGGGATTTCCTTCACACGGCGCATTTTCATGACCCCATCTTCCTCCACCACGCTGTGAAGTTCAACATGGCCAGAAACATCGGGAGCTTTGGCCGCAATCAATTGGTCGGCTTGGTCGCTTGTGACGTCAAACAAGGCAACGCCCACCATCAACCCTTTGGACGTTTCATAAGAGAGCGGTTTGGTAATCACCACATCGGCCCACGCGGTAACGGGCAATAGAAAAGCCAAAGCAGTGAGGGAAGAAAGAACGGTTTGTTTCATGTCTCCTCTAAATACCCTCATGATCTTTACTCCTCTGTTTTCGGAGAAGGAGACGAGGCTTTTGCTCTTGCATCGTCAAATAAAAGGCGAAGCTCATTGACCCCGGGCATTCTCTCGGGAGGGGGAGTATAAGGCATCGAACCAATCACGAGGGACGGCACGCTTCTCAGGCCTATATCAACCGCGATGGTAGAATTTTTCTGGATGAGAGGGCGAAGCCCTGCGGCAAGAGCTGCGTCTTCGGCCTTCTTGACATCAATTCCCAAATTAGCCGCCAATTCCCTTGCTCTGGCATAAGAGGGAGGGTTGGCTTCTTCCATGATCTGCTTGTGCAAAGCCGCCGCCTTGCCTTGTTCCCGCGCACCGAGAACGAGGGCGGCAATATCTTCGCTGGTTTGGCCCATCCACGCCACAGGGCGCAAAAGAAGTTTGACCTCAGGCTCACTCGGGAGGGTTTTTTCAAGGACGCTGTTAAGGGTCGGACAATGGGGACACTGGTAGTCTATAAATGAGACAACCAACAATTCTCCCCGTGGGTTGCCGAGCAGTAGCGCGGAGGATTCATCTTGTGCATCCTGAAGAGCATTCTTGGCTGCAAAATAGAAATAGAAATGCAAACCAACGAAGGCAAGGAGCAAAAAGAGGAAACCTCCGAGCGCGATTTTCTTAATCATAGAACCCTTACTTGGTAGCTGTTTTCTTGGCGCGTTCTGCCGCAATCAAAGCTTTGAACCCATCATATTCGACAAAGCCGCGAACGATTTGGTCTCCAAGAATAAACCCGGGAGTCCCCGAAATACCAAGCTTTTGAGCAAATTCTGAGTTCTTAGCAAGAATGGCCTCAACGTCTGGAGAAGCAGCGTCTTTTTTCAGCTTCTCAACATCAAGCCCAAGCTTTTTAGCTTCTTCGGCGAGAGCCTCATCATTTTTCGGCCCGTTATGCATCATCAAGGCTTTGTGAAATTCAAAGTATTTCCCTTGCTTGGCGGCAGCCAAAGCCCATTGCGAAGCAGTTTTGGATTGAGGCGAGAGAATAGGCAAGTCAACAAAAACCATCCGAACATTTTTGTCCTCTTCAATCGTCTTGAGGACCGCTTCGAAAGCCCGTTTGCAATAGCCGCAGTTAAAATCAAAAAATTCAACTACAGCCACATCCCCTTTAGGGTTACCAGCTTCAGGCAATTGGGGATTTTTGAACAAAAAGTCAGAACTGGACTTTAAGACATTCTGAGCATCTTCTTCACGTTTTTTGGTTTGCTGTTCTTGGTAACGATTGACGGACTCCATCAAGACTTCAGGATTATCGAGAATAAAATCACGAACAAAATCTTCCATCGCTCCGCGCTGATCTTCGGTGAAAGGAGCAGGCATTTTTTTAGGGACTTTGCTTTCTTCCGCCTGAGCTGCGGGGGTCAAGCCCAACAACAATCCAGTGGCAAGAAGAAGAGAAAGAGGGGGGAATGATTTTTTAATCACGGCGCGAATCTCCTTAGGGTCTAAACGAAGGCAGTTTAATGTTTTTTATCTTGATCTCCAACTGAATTGATAACGTCTTGCGCCCTCACCCGTTCGGGGGAGGCTGTGGGTAGTTTTTTGAGGGCATCTTCGGCCACCGACCGCGCCTTTTCCTTATTGCCGTGCATAAGGGCTTCTTCGGCGAGATAGACTCGTGCCTCGGTTTCCTTGCCCATGCGCCCATAGGCGGTGGCAAGAAGACGTTTTATGTTTGAACTGCGCGGTTCCTCGCGTTCAGCGCGTTTCAGATGAGAGATGGCCTCTTGCAACGAAGAAAGCGGCGCGCCTTTTTGTTCAATCAAACTATGAGCCAGAGCCACGCGGATGAGCCCCGAGGACGGCAAAAGTGCCACAGCCTTTTCATAAGCCTTTACCGATTCGGGAATCTTGCCAAACTCGAACAGCATTTGGCCTTTCAGCTCATGAAAGTAAGGGTTCTTTGGCTCACGGGCGATTAACTGATCTGCAAGGGTCAGGGCCTCGGCCACATGGTTCATGCGGTAAGCGGCAATGCTTCGCGCATAAAGGGACGGGATCGAGGAATCGGAACTCTTATAAACATAAGTCACTTGCTGCGGAGAAATATAACCAAGCAACTTGGCTTTCATTCGGGCGTGCTGATCCACCCATGAAGCCGGAATCTCTTTGCTGCGCAGGGCCGAATGGGTCAATTGATTTTCAAGAGCCTCAACCCTGTCTCGTGAAAGCGGGTGGGTGCGGACATATTCGGATTGCTGAGATGTGTCCAGCAACTCTTGGGACGAGAGTTTATCCAGAAAACTCACAAGCCCTGATGGGTTAATCCCTGCTCCGGTCATGAAGCGAAATCCGGCCTGATCTGCGCTCGATTCTTGAACACGGCTGTGAGAAAGAAAACTATTCATAGCAGTGCTTTGCCCGATCTGAACTCCGGCTGCGGCGGCCGCGCCATCTCCCGTTACGATAGCGGCTCCAATCCCCAGAACCGCACCGAGAATAGCTTCAAACGAGGCATTTTCAGCCACTTCTGAGGTGCGGGTTAAATGGCCTCCGGCAATATGCCCCATTTCGTGGGCGATCACGCCAAGAGCTTCCGTGGGAGTTTCGGTTTTAAGCAAGAGGCCCGTATAGATAAAAATATTGGCTCCCCCTGCGACAAAGGCATTGATCCCATGATCTTCGAGTAAAATAATATTGACCTGACCTTGGCTCAGGCCTGCAGATTGAAAGACTCCCTCGCTCCATTCGCGTAAGGCCGCCTCAGTTTCCGCGTCCCGAATAATTGAGCGCGGCGGCTGAGCGTGAGAAGACGACATCTCCCCTCCCCAAAACCCGAGGAAAAGCAAAATCCCCAGACCCAAACAATGCAGAAAAAGTTTTTTGTCCATTTTTGAAAAATGGGACTCTCCCACTCCAAAAGCAAGAGCAAAAGCTCATTATTCCAGCGCAAGCTGTAACCCAGAACTAGGTGACCCCCTGCGCATTCGAACGCCTTTATACCCTCTTTTGTATGATCGAACACCATCCACACCACATATAGAACCCATCGGGCTCTTTTTGGCTCAACTGATTGAGGCGTTTGATCGTGTCATCAGAGAGGGCCTGTCATCCCCGACAACGGAAGCAAAGCTGACCGCAGATC
>CAYZAR010000078.1:0-7264 GCA_964476455.1 uncultured Micavibrio sp. | reverse complement strand
GTTCTGGGGGGTGAGGCAGCTCATGGGATGTTGGTTTTGTCTCCTCGTGCTTTGGCGCGCCTTGCTAATTTTGCGCCGGATCGGCCTCTTCCTAAAATTTTCCGCCTAACCAAAAAAGGCAGCTTGCTTGAAGGTGTCTTTGTTGGAGAAACCATCAATACGCCCTCTATGCTTGCAGTTGAGGATTGCTTGGACGCGCTGAAATGGGTTGAGGCGTTGGGTGGGTGGCGAGAAACGGCGCGGCGCAGTTCTGAGAACCTTGCTGTTATCGAGAAATGGGTGGCTCAAACCTCGTGGGTCGATTTCCTGCCAGTGCGTCCTGAGATTCGTTCCCGCACTTCCATTTGTCTTAAAATTGTGGATCCGTGGTTTACGGCATTGGAAGAAGATGCCCGCAAAACCTTTGTCAAAACCATGACCGGATTGCTTGACAAAGAAAATGTGGCCAAAGATATCGCCAGTTATGTTACAGCCCCCGCTGGTTTGCGTATCTGGGGAGGGGCAACTGTTGAGGCGGAAGATTTGGTCCATCTCACTCCGTGGCTGGATTGGGCTTATGCTGCGACCAAACAGAATTTGGTATAATTTACAGAATGCGGTACAAAAAACTTGCATTTTAAGAGTTGATTCAGGTAATCTCTGGGGAATAAAAACCAATTTGTCTGGAGGTGTGAAATGGATTCTTTTAGAAAAGCGGCTTCTGCTGTTGCTTTGGCGGTCGGTCTTGCGGCACCATTTGCTGCTGAGGCTAGTGGATATTATCCTTATGGGGCTTATAATGCCCGTCACGGCGATCATGGTCACCATGGCCACCATGGTGGGCGAGACGGCAGTTATGCGGCGGGGGTTATCACGGGCGTTGTTGCGGGTGCTTTGTTAGGTGTTCGTCCTTATGGCTATTATCATCGCCCTGCTCCTGTCTTTGGCGCTCCTCCTATTGTTTATCGTGAACCTGCCTATGTTGCGGCTCCACCACCTGTTGTTTATCGTGAGCCTGTCCGTCGCTCTCCCCTTATTTGTGATGACTATAATCGCTGTGCTCCTGCCGATCGTGATGTTATGATTGAGGGGATGCAGTGTTCGGCCAGTCGTTTTGCTGCTCAATGCCCGAATGGTCAGCGTTTTGCGCTAGACTGAGATTGAAGCTATTTTCTTTTGTTTCTGGGGAGGGGGCCTTCGTGGGTTCCCTCTCTTTTTATTAGACCCCCCGCATAATCCTAACTCTGGCGGACATCTGCAATATAGATAAATCCAAAATTATTTATACGTTGTCATCCCCGACAAGGGAAGCAAAGCTGACCGCAGATCGGGGATCCAGCGCAAGAGTGAGGCAAAGCCTCACAAGACTCTGGATCCCGTTTGTGCCAGCGTCCTACGGACGCGCCAACGGGATGACGAATAAGTAATTATAGGCTTAATTATAGGTCTATTTCAGCTTTTCACCAACCACGATGTGATGTCCGTTTAGGGCTTCCCCGAGTGTCATTTTCTTGCCGTTTTCAGGTTGCACCATACCAATACGATAGAGGGTTCCCTCTCCGCACAGAATATCCCCGTTTCTGGAGAGAAGGAGACCGGCTTCACCCTCATGGGTTTCTGGTGGAGAAGGCTGCGGCTTTCCTTCAAGAATTCTCAAGCGTTTTCCTTTCTCGGTGAGGGTTAAGGCTCCCGGCCAAGGGTTGACGGCGCGGATGTGCCGGTCAATTTCATCGGCGGGTTTTTTCCAATCGATCCGTCCATCCTCTTTGTTCAAAAGCCCTGCATACGTTGCCAAAGAATTGTCCTGAAGTTCGGGATGAAAAAAATGCCCTTCATAGAGCCCTTCCAGAACATCTTCGATCATCGCGGACCCTAAAGCGGAGAGCTCATCATGCAACGAGCTTGCTGTGGTTGTGGCATGGATTGGAACAACCCGTTTCAGAAGCATGGGGCCGGTATCGAGTCCTGCGTCCATTTGCATGATCGTCACGCCACTTTCGGGATCACCGTTTTGAATAGCGCGTTGAATGGGGGAAGCTCCGCGCCAGCGGGGAAGGAGGGAGGCATGAATATTCAAGCATCCGAACTTTGGCGCATCAAGAACAGCTTTGGGCAAGATAAGCCCATAGGCGGAGACAACTCCAACATCGGCTCCTAGGGCTATAAAATTTTCAACTGCGGCCAAGTCTTTTTTGAGGCTGGTCGGTGTAAAAACCGAAATTCCATGTTCTTGGGCTACGGTATGAACAGGAGAGAGGGAAACCGCTTGTCCGCGCCCTTTGGGCCGTGGGGGCTGGGTGTAAACGGCAATCACTTCGAATTTGGGATTGGCAAGCAAGTTACGCAAGGCCGGAACCGAAAATTCAGGCGTACCCATGAAGATGACTTTAAGGGGATGTGGCATCGGGATTACAAAATTTCGTCTTCCCGACTGAGCTTCCGCACTTTTTTAAGGATCATGCTGCGCTTGAGCCGAGAGAGATAATCAATGAACAGAACCCCGTTCAAGTGGTCAATTTCATGCTGTACGCAGTGAGAGGCCAAATCCTCTCCCACCCATTCACGAATTTGTCCGTCAAGGCCCACATAACGGACCCGAACTTCCGCAGGGCGTTCAACTTCGGCAAATTGTTGGGGAATGGACAAACAGCCCTCTTCCATCACGCTGTATTCTTCAGACTTCCAGATGATTTCAGGGTTTATCATGACAATGGCATTGCGGCTGTGTTCATCCCTCCTGAATTCAGGATCCATGACAATCATGCGGTTGAGCCGATTGACTTGATTGGCAGCAAGACCAATCCCCGGGGCATCATACATGGTTTCAATCATGTCGGCAGCTTGCTGCCGCACAGATTCGGTGATGTTCTCAATGGGTTGTGCCACTTGCTTGAGAACGGGATCGGGAACAATGATAATCGGAAGTCTGGTCATGATTTACCTAACTGATTTTTCCCCTTGTGGTCAAGAATGAGTTGATTTTAAGGGGATAATTTCTGCAGTTTCGGCAGATATTCCCTCCCCTTGCAGCTCTGGACTTGAAGGAATGCGAGGCGTTGGTTCAATTGCGAGAGCCTCGGGGATATCTTTACCACCCGTTGGAACTTGTAAATCTCTAAATTTTCGTAAGACAGGGAGAACCATTTGATCCATTGACCCCACGGCTTTGTTATACCCCTCAACCGCTCCGTTTAGGCTCCGGCCCAACTTACCCATATGGTCCCCGAAAATAGAAATACGTCGGTAAAGATCAGAGGCCAGAGTTGCCACTGTTCGCGCTTCATCGGCAATTTTCTGTTGTTGCCAGCCGTACATAACCACGCGCAGCAAGCCCATGATTGTGGTCGGCGAGGCAAGAATAACGTTATAGCGCGAAGCTTCTTCTAAAAGGTTCTGGTCTTGTGAGACGGCCAAGGCATAGAGCCCTTCGGAGGGCAGAAACATAACGACAAATTCGGGGCTATCGAATTGCCGCCAGTAATCTTTCTGGCTGAGGGATTTCAGGTGATCTCGTACTTTCTGCCGGAACCCAACCAAGGTTTGTTCTTGAAGCTGCGGGTCGGTTTGATCGAGCATTTGCCAATAGGGATCCAGCGGCGTTTTTACATCAATCACAATTTGAATTCCGTTGGGTAGCGTGACGATGAAATCGGGCTTGAGCGATGTTCCCTCCCCGCTTTGCACAGATTTTTGGGCTTTGTAGTGAAGGCCTTCAACAAAGCCAACCATTTCAAAGGCCCGTTGGAGCTGCATCTCTCCCCAACGGCCTCGCGCTGCCGGATTACGAAGGGCTTGGACCAAATTTTGGGTTTGCTCACGCAAAAAGCGTTGATCGTCTGAAAAGGTTTTCAGTTGAGCCTCAAGCCCCGCACCGGTTTTGCCAAGTCCCTCAATGCGGGTCTCCATGTCTTTGAGGGTTTTGCCAATCGGGTCCACCAAATCGGCAATAGATTTTTGCCGTCTCTCCAGATCAAACGACCCTTCCATCTGCGATTGCTTGAGTTTTTCTGCTGCAAGCTGCAAAAATTGCTCCTGAGAGTTGCGCAAAGACTGCTGGGCCAAAGCTTCGAATGTTTGTCCCATCGTGTCTTGGGCTTGTTTGAGCCGAGTAAAACGGGGCAAAGCCCATACCGCAACGGCCAAAGCCCCTAAGGCCACGCCAGCCAGCAGAGAAAGCGGATCAATAGCCAAAGATGGGATCTGGTTCATAAACGGACCTCGTTTTCGCAAAACTTTAGAATTGCCTTCTATTAAAGCACTCAGACGCTTTCCTGTCACCCCCGCCTGTGGTATTTCTTTGGAATGATCTATTCCCAAAGAGGTAACGCCTTTTTATATGTTCTGATTGCCATCATTCTTTTTGCAGGATTGGCTTTCACACTTTCGCGCTCAGGTTCTCAGAAAGATCCTGTCGGGAATTTAACCGAGGGGCGCGTGACGATTGATGCAAATAATATCATCGCTTATGCCGCCTCGGTTTCGAATATGCTGTCCCAACTTGATGTTGCGGGGGTTTCGCCAGATCAGCTTGATTTTATTCTTCCCTCGGATGCTGCTTTTAACACACCACCTTCAGATAAAAAATTTTTTCATCCGTCTGGTGGAGGGATGAATTATAAAGCTTTGCCGGCTGAGGCGGTTGCTGATAACGGGGCGGGTTTGTCTGCTGGCTATTACGTGGGCCGATTTAATAATGTGGAATGGACCCCAACAACGTCCAATGACGTTATTTTTGTCGCGCATGAGATCTCTGAATCTGTCTGTAAAGCGATCAATACCAAAATCACCGGAAGCGATACGATCCCAGCTTTGGCAGGAGCGAGCAGCCAAGACCTGCTCATTGATGATTCCCTCCACGGAGGAAGCAATGCCGACTTTATGGTCGTTAATTGTGCCGCTTGTGATGAGAAACCAGCTTTGTGTATTTCTTCGGGTGGAACCTATACGTTTTATAGCGTTCTTGTCGCAGATTAGAAAATTGTTTGCTTAGCTTTTTCTAACTCTAAGCGACGATCTCAAGAATCATTTGCCGCAGTTCGTCCAGTCCCGTTTTTTCAAGGGCACTTACAGGAAAAACTTGGGGATAGGCGGCCGGATGTTTTTTAAGTTCTGCTGTTGTCTCGGCAATGACTCGTTCAAGCTCAGTGGGCTTTGGTTCATCTGCCTTGGTCAGGATAATGCGGTAAGAAACGGCGGCGGCATCAAGCATCTTCATGGTTTCGCGGTCTATGTCCTTGAGGCCATGACGTCCGTCTATCAACAGAAACACAACACGCAAAGATGGGCGACCACGTAGATAGTCAATAATCAACTGATCCCATTCACTCTTTTTTGCTTTAGAAACTTTGGCGTAGCCGTAGCCTGGCATATCCACCAACCAGAAAATTCCACCTACGTCAAAGAAGTTTAATTGTTGTGTGCGTCCGGGTGTGTGAGAAACATGGGCAATTTTTCGGCCCATAAGCGCATTAATCAAGGATGATTTGCCAACATTCGATCGGCCTGCGAAAGAAATCTCTGGAACAGAAAATTCAGGAAGTTGTGAGAGGACAGCTACGCCCCAGCGAAAATCGCAGGGGCCTGAAAAAACTTGTCTTATTTCCCGTTTTGTCACTTTTTGCCATCGTCCTTTTGAGGCGCGTTATCAAATAGGGCTTCGACCACAGGTTCACTTTTTGTCTCGTTCTCACGATCCCGTTTGGCGCGTTCTTTGGCGTCTTCGACAGCCTGTTCGTGGCTGCTGTGGTGCTCGAGAGCAGCATCCGGAGAGAAAAGGTAAACGGGGACTCCCATGGATCGCATAATAGCCATTTGTTGCAAAACCGAGAAAATGTTCGAAAAGGCCCAGTAAATCACCAAACCTACAGGGAAAGATGAAAGGGTATAAGTCACAATCCACGGCATATAATTGGCGATATCCCGCTGAATTTGATCTTGTGGGGGTGGGTTTAGTTGTTTCTGAATTAACATCATGGCCAGCATGACCAATGACCATGGGCCAATATGAAGAAATTTGGGAACATCGTACGGCAAAAAGCCAAAGGCATTGAATACCGACAAACTATCCATCGCCGAGAGGTCGTGAATCCAGCCGAAGAAGGGGGCATGGCGCATTTCAACAGCAATCGAAATCACCTTATAAATAGCAAAAAACACGGGAATTTGAAGAAGGAGAGGAAAGCACCCCGCCATTGGGTTTACTCTTTCTGTCTCATATAGTTTGATGAGTTCTTGTTGCATCCGAGGTTTATCGTTGCCATAGCGAATTTTTAACTCGGCCATTTGAGGGCCAACTTTGCGGAGCTTGGCAAAAGATCGATAGGAGGCACTAGCTAAAGGAAATACTAGAAATCTCACAACGAGGGTTAGCATCAAGATGGCAATGCCAAAATTGTTTACCCAGCTGTTAAAGAGTGTAAGAAGGAAATAAAGAGGGCGGGTTAAAAAATAAAGAACACCAAAATCGACAGCTAAATCAAAATGTTTGGCACCTGTCTTTTGTTCGTACACATCAAGAAGATCAACTTTTTTAACTCCAACAAAAATATTCGTTTTATTTTCAACGGTTTTTCCTTGTTCTATTTCAATTCCGTCTCCGCGCACATCGACTTGGTATAGGGTTTTTGTTTCGTCTTTTGGATCTAAGAGAGCTCCAAAGCGGAAGGTGTGGTTTCCTGATTGGGCAGGCAAAATGCCAGAAAACCAATATTTTTCTCCAAACCCAATCCAGCCTTTGGTTCCTTGAAATGTGACTTCTGGCCGATCCTCGAAATCAGAGTAATCAATCTCATGCATTTCATCGGCAATATAACCTTGCGGTCCTTCGTAACCGACTCCCTGTCCATATCCTTCTGGAACACCTCTGCGCGCTAAGGCTCCATAGGGATAAAGCGTTACGGATGTTCCCGACGTATTTGTAACCTTCTGAGTAATGGTAAACAGATAATTGTTGTCAATTTCCAGCACTCGTTCAAAAACAAGTCCCGCGCCATTATTCCATTTAAGGGTTACAGGCGTGTTGGGGGCAAGAGTTTGGTTATTTCCTTCAATCGTCCATACTGTCTCCGCACCAGGAACTAGTATTTTTTCATCGTTGGCAAGCCATCCTAGTTCGGTGTAATGGGCTGATTTTGTTCCACTCGGAGACATGAGAACTACATGATCTTTGCGATCAATTTTGTCGAAATAATTGTTCAAGGATAAATCGTCAATGCGGTTCCCTTTGAGGGAGAGCGATCCAGAGAGTTCGGGGTTTTTAATAGAGATTCGCTGGTCTGCTTGAAGT
>CAYZAR010000077.1:0-7315 GCA_964476455.1 uncultured Micavibrio sp. | reverse complement strand
CCTCAGGAGTCACAGTTGTAGCAATATCCATATCGCCGCTATAGCTACCCAACACTGCGCCCCGCACACACCCTCCGACAAAAAGAACCTCTCCGCGTTGGCTTGGGTCCAGCGCGGCAAAAAGAGACCTGACTTCAGGAGATGTCATAACATAAGGTAATGAAATACGGGAAACTCTGTCCATAGAGGCATTATGCCCCGTACAAACCTTATGTGCCAGTCCCTTGTTTCAAAAGCTCGGCACGAAAGGAGTTGAGACGCTCTTGCGCCTCAATTCCTGCTTCATGAATTTTTTCGGCGAATTTCCGCTCTGGCGTACCCTCGGCAAGGTCCATGACCAGAAAGTCGGCATACCCAATCATCGAAGAAAGTGAGTTATTCAGGTCATGAACCAAGTCTCTGGCCATCTTGACCGTATCGAATGTTTCCAAAGCTGCTCCCATTTCAATGCACAGCCTTTCCAACGCCCAGTTCAAAGGCTTTGATAACCGCTTGTGTCCTGTTGGTCACTCCCAGTTTTTTACAAACGCCCCGTACATGGAGTTTAACGGTCACTGGCTGCAAATCAAGGTCCCGAGCAATATCCTTATTGGTCTTTCCTAGGCACAGTTCAGATAGAATCTCCTGCTCCCTAGGTGTTAAGGAGACCCCCGAAGGAGGAGGTGGTGTTGCTGGTCCAACCGTTCGAATAGGAAGCTTTTTCACTGGCTGGGGAGAATTGCTCCACGAGTAATAAGAGGGCATCAAACCGCCTGTAACGGTGTCAACAGGGATGTATTTCTCACCCAGCATGACCAGTTCGATAGCCTTAAGCAACGCCCGACCGGACAATGTTTTAGGAAAAAATCCAACGGCCCCAAGATCCATTGCCTCTTGAACATCTTCCGGCTCAGCCACGCCCGAAAGAAGCGCAGCAGGAAGGTCTGGAAATTTTTTTCTGAATTCAGAAAAGCCCTTCAGCCCATTCATCCCGGGCATATTCAAATCAAGAAGGACCAAATCAGGAGCTTTGTTACCGCGCTCCACGCACTCAATCGCTTCCCCAAGATCTTTGGCCAGAATCACCTCAGCCTCCGGACTTGTCCGCTCAACATAAAGAGCCATCGCCTCCCGAAACAAAGAGTGGTCGTCTGCAATCAAAAGTCTCATCTGAGATCCCCCGTGTATATTCCCCTATTCTCATATTACTCGCGCAGGAGTTGAAAAAGAGTTAATCCAAAAGGATATACACTCTAACCTTCCCACCGCAAACCGAACGCAGAAATAACTCAAGTATTTTCAGATAGTTACAACGCAGAAGGTGGGGATGGAACAAAAGACACTTCTGCCGAGTGAATACCCACGTGTTCACGGTACACAACATAGCCCTCCATAACCCTTTGGACGTAATTTCTGGTTTCCGAAACTGGGATTAATTCGATCCAATCTATCCAATCTGTTTGACCTGCCCGAGGATCCCCAAACTCATCAAGCCAATTTGCAACCCTAGATGGACCAGCGTTATAGGCTGCAATGGCCAAAGGATAAGCTCCGTTGAATCGTTCAATTAAATCGTTTAGGTAAGCACTTCCCAACCTGACATTATGGAGAGGGCGGGAGGTTAACCATTCGGTCCGGTTATCCCATCCGCGCTTTCCAGCAATATGCTGGGCAGTTGTTGGCATAATCTGCATAAGCCCCAAAGCTCCCGCTGGACTGCGCACCTCAGGATCAAATTGGCTCTCCTGCCGCATCACAGCATGAACCAAAGCCTGATCGACCGATAATCCTTTCGTATAGACCTCCATCGAGGGGTAAGCCGCTTCTCCCAGAAAATAATTTTCTCCAGCCGCTTTTTTGGCCACCCGAAACGCCTCGCTCTTAAGCCCCATGTTTGAAAGAGCCGTAGAAAACGCTGCAAATTCAGATGGAGCTTTGAGTGTTGCGATGACCGCATTCACCAACTCGGTTCGAATCCCTTTATATCCAGCCTCTTCCGCAATACGAATAGCAATAACCATATCGCGAGACTGAATTCTCCCAATATCCTCCCGTGAGGCTTTAACTGGGACGAGCTGTGGAGCTTTTTTGTTCAAATGAAGCAAAGCAATCTGCCCGTAATAAGTTTTGGGGTAGCCCGCCGCACGAGAGAACCATTCATTCGCCTTGACTTTATCCCCAGCAGCCTCATAGGCACGGCCTGTCCAATAAGCTCCCCGTGCCTTACTCACTGCAGTTTTGACGTTTCCGTACATATCTTGGAAATGGGAAAGAGCCTCGGAAGGCTTTTTCATGAATCGCAGAGCCAGCCACCCCGAAAGCCATTCTGCTTCAGCGTATTCTGTTCCCTCCATGTTTTCGTGCCGACTTGCCAGAGCGTAAGCCTTGGCAAAGTTTTTCTTCTCTATCATGCGCCGCGCCAGAATATTCCGCTCTTTCCACCAATCTTCAGGATTGGTAATTGAGGAAGCCGGAGGAGCAGCAGCGAGAATAGCCATAGCTCCCTCATCTTGATCCTGACGCCGTCTCCAGCGAAGTCTTTCATACAACAGCCCCGCGTCTTTCTGGAGAGAAGACGGCACGCGCCCTACCCAAGAGGGCCCATCTGGTTTTTCTTCTGAAAGGGCAATCCGCGCTTCGACCAATTCTGGATAGCCATTCCCTAGTCTTCTGGCCAAAGCTCTGGCCAGTGTGTATTTCTCATTAAAAAGCAAATGATCCAAACGGCGGCGATGTCCATCATGGCCGATCAAGGAAGGAGCTTCTTTCATGATCCGGTCTTGATCTTCCAGAGAGATAGTGGCTTCAGGCCATGCACCTCGCGCCAATTCCTGCGCTGTTTTTTCCTGACCAATTTTTTGCCCTGCCTGCAGTAATTTTATAATCCCCTCTCCTGTCACGGGTGGATGAGCAGAGAACCACGCGAGAACATTGGTTGGCGATTCGTTGACAGACATATTCCGTTCGGCACTCGCCTGAATGTTCTTTTGCGAAGGCCAATCTGGATGCTGTTTCAAAAAACTGGCTATGCGCTCAAAAGGAAGTCCCGTAAGGTCATTGCGGTACAGCATCCATTCATACAGCGTTGCCATGGCCGGATCTCCGGATTTCTGGACCAACTCCCGCGCTTTTGTCCAATCCTCATCCACCATAGAGGTTAAAGCTGCTGCTGACGTTTGATTACCCGCAACACTATGCGAAGGAAACAAAAATAAGACTGCCAGCCCTGTAAAAACATGGACAGTCGTTTTCCAAAAGTATAAACTTGGCCCCTCACTCTCACTCAAATGCAAAGAAGGTCCGCCATGTTCTCCGGTTCGATTACCGCCCTGATTACCCCGTTCCATCACGGCGAGATTGACCGCAAGGCGTTTGATGATCTGGTTGAATGGCAAGTGGAACAGGGGAGTCACGCGGTGGTTCCTTGTGGTACAACCGGAGAGTCTCCGGTTCTGACAGATGATGAAACAAAATACATTTTTGAACGATGCATTCAAGTAGTCAAGGGGCGCATTCCCGTGATTGCTGGAACAGGTTCGAATTCAACCCGCAAAGCTGTCATAACCACCCAACTTGCCCGCAGTTGTGGAGCGGATGGCGCGCTTATCGTTGCCCCCTACTATAACAAACCAACCCAAGAAGGTCTGTTTTCCCATTACAAAGCCATTCACGATTCAACCGATATTCCTCTTGTCCTCTACAATGTCCCCGGACGGTGCGGCGTTGAAATTTCTGTGGATAGTGTCGTGCGCTTGGCCGAACTACCCCGCATTATCGGACTCAAAGATGCCACCCTTGATGCCTCGCGGACAACTCTCATCAAATCGCGAAGCAAAGCTGGTTTTTTGGTTTTCTCGGGAGAGGATGCACTAGCGGGTGCGTATCTGGCTCAAGGAGCCGATGGTTGCATTTCAGTGACCGCCAATATTGCCCCTGCCCTATGCACAAATTTTCAAACCGCATGGAAGAACAAAGACCTCGAAACATTTCACGCTCTGCAAACGCGCCTTGCCCCTCTGCATAAGGCCTTATTTGTAGAAACGTCTCCGGCTCCGGTCAAATATGCAGCTAGCCGTCTCGGCCTATGCTGCGATGAGGTGCGTTTACCTCTCGTTCCTGCCTCGGAATCGGCCCGCCGCGCCGTTGATAGTGCCCTTGCAGATGCGGGCTTGATTGAAAACGCCGGACCTGACAAACTCCGCCATCATGGCTAAGGACTCAAAACAAAAACCCCTCATTTCGATCAACCACACAGTGGCTGAAAATCGGCGTGCGCGATTTGACTATTTCCTCGAAGATAAAATCGAAGCCGGAATTTTGCTCAACGGAACCGAGGTCAAATCTCTGCGCCACGGCCAATGTTCCCTGAACGAATCTTTTGCCGTAGAAAAAGGGGGGGAGATTTGGCTGCATAATGCCTACATCGCCCCCTATGGTCCAGCGGGAGCGCATCTTCAACATGAACCGCGCCGCCAAAGAAAACTTCTCCTCCACCAACGGCAAATTTCCAAGCTGCTCGGAGCCTCGCGCCAACAAGGATTTACCATTGTCCCTGTCCGTCTTTTCTTCAACAGTCGCGGCATTGCCAAAGTCGAAATTGCTCTCGCCAAGGGGAAACAACTTCACGACAAGCGCGAGAGCACCAAAGAACGAGATTGGAATCGAAGCAAAACCCGCATCCTGCGTGGGGAGTAGCGATTCCTCTGTTTCTATGAAAAATTTTGAGCGGAATTGACCTTTTTCTCTAAACTGGTTAACCTTGCCCAATTCCCGCCCTGTTGGCGGGTTCATTTTGTTAAGTAGAGGATTTTTTCTATGGATAAAGTTCCGATGACCAAAGAAGGTCATACGGCTCTTGAGAAAGAGCTCAAAAACCTGAAATCGGTTGAACGGCCTGCTGTGATTGCAGCGATTGCCGAAGCGCGAGCTCATGGCGACCTCTCAGAAAATGCAGAATATCACGCAGCCAGAGAACGTCAGAGCTTTATAGAAGGCCGACTTCAAGAACTTGAAGCTGTCATTTCCAAAGCCCAAATTATTGACATCAATGCCCTCTCTGGTGACGTGGTCAAATTCGGGGCAACAGTGGTGATTGTGGACGAGGAAGATGACGAAGAGCTAAAACTCCAAATCGTTGGTCCCTATGAATCGAATGCTGATAATGGAAAAATTTCGATCACCGCCCCTATTGCAAGGGCCTTAATCGGAAAATCCGTTGGGGATGTGGTTGAGGTTGCCACGCCCAAAGGCCGCCGCCACTATGAAATTCTGATGGTGATGTATAAATAAATAGAAAGAAATTGTCCCTGTAAAAACCCCTCACTTCAGAGGGGTTTTGTTCTATTCCGTAGAAATCGGAACACCCGCTTTCAATTTACTCACCTTAATTGAGAGAGACGATTTGACAGCGACAACATTGGGGCTATTGACCAGATGTTGGGTCAAAAATGTTTGATAGTCGTCCCAATCACGAGCAACGATTTTGAGCAAAAAGTCATTATCACCCGTCATCATATAGGCCTCACGAACCATCGGCCATTTCTCAAGCCATTCTTCAAACCTTTTAAGCTCACCCTCACCAACCGCGGCAAGCTTGACGGCGGTAAAAACCGTGACAGGAAATCCCAAAGCGGCAGCATCGACCCGTGCGTGGTAACTTTTGATGAGGCCCATCTCTTCAAGATTGCGAACACGGCGCAGACAAGGCGGGGCGGAAATTCCTGCCCGCTTAGCCAAGTCAACATTGGTCATGCGGCCATCATTTTGCAAGTCGCTGATAATGCGGCGATCAATACGATCCAGTTTGATCCGTGCGGAGGATTTGTTCTCGGTGTTACTCATGGTACTCAAAGATTCTTGGGTTGTCTTTTTAGGCTTTGCGTTGGTATAAGTTGAGATGACGGTGAGAGCAAGGGGTTTTATAATTTTAACAGAATACACCCAATCAAGATTCACGGGTAAAATGACAGAAAATCAACGTTTTTCTCTCCCTCTGACATGGATTATCACCGAAGGAATGGCCGGAACGGAAAACCAGTGTCTGGGAGTTGCCGATGCGCTGGGGATTACCCCGCTCGTCCTGCGTGTTTCTTTGAGGCAGCCGTGGAAACTCCTCTCCCCCTACCTTGGATTCGAGAGAAGAACCAGTTTTGCCCCTCCGCTTTACGGACCTTGGCCGGATCTTTTGATTGCGTCAGGCCGCAAAAGCATCTCTGCCTCGCGTTATATAAAAAAAGCAAGTGGAGGAAAGACTTTTACGGTCCAAATTCAAGACCCACGATGCTCCCTAAAGGACTTTGACCTTGTCGCCGTCCCAACCCATGATCCTGCTCGCGGCGAAAATGTTTTGGTCACACAGGCCACTCCCAACCGCATCACCGCTGCCCGTTTATCTCAGGCTATGCAGGATTTTTCCGAAATTCTTACACGCGTCAGTTCTCCACGCGTCGCCGTCCTGATTGGTGGAAGTACAAAAACGCATCGATTTACGCAAGAGGAAGCAAATTCCCTCGCCAGCCTCCTGTCACCTCTGGTCCATCAGGGTGTAGGACTCATGATAACCACGTCTCGCCGGACAGGGCGTGAAAACGAGGAAAGCCTCCGTCAACATCTCTCCACACCAAACGGGTATTTTTGGAACGGCGGCGATACCAACCCCTATCTTGGGTTTCTGGCTTTTGCCGACTTTATTCTGGTAACAGGAGATAGCACCTCTATGATCTCGGATGCTGCCACAACAGGAAAGCCTGTTTACGTTCTTCCTATGGCTGGGCTTTCGAAACGACAGGCCAGACTGATTGAGAACCTCAAGAAGGCTGGTATCCTGCGGGATTTTACCGGAACGCTTGAGGACTGGACATATCCCCGTTTGCACGACTCAGAGTGGATCGCAGACGAAATTAGGCGGAAAAGCGGTTTATTTCCTAATTAACCTCTTTACCTTGGCCCTTCAGGGCGTTACATCAAACCTATCATGACAAAAGAACATATCACCACCAAAGTCCTTATTATCGGCTCTGGACCTGCCGGATACACCGCTGCCATTTATGCGGCTCGAGCTAATCTTTCCCCTGTGCTGATAACAGGGATGGAGGTCGGAGGGCAGCTAACCATCACGACTGATGTCGAAAATTACCCGGGTTTTGCTGCGCCTATCCAAGGCCCTTGGCTAATGGAGCAAATGCGGGCGCAAGCCGAACACGTTGGAACACGCCTCATCACTGACTTGATTGTCAAGGTAGATTTCTCAGCCCGTCCCTTTAGTGCAACAGGGGATAGCGGAACGACCTACTCAGCCGATACGGTTATAATTTGTACGGGAGCCAAAGCCCGTTGG
>CAYZAR010000076.1:0-7398 GCA_964476455.1 uncultured Micavibrio sp. | reverse complement strand
GTTGCGGACATTCTGATTCGCGAAAGTGGGGGGGCGGATGTCATCATCCTTAACGATGCTGTTGAGCAGCACTACAGAAAAGAAAAAGTTCCCAATATTACTCTTTTGGATAAGGCAAACGTTGTTCAGCGTCGCTTGAGCGTTGCTTTTCCGTACTATCCTGTTCGGGCTGCCATGCTCATCAAGGCCAAAGCGGGAGCCTCTGATGCTCCGAAGGATGGAGAGCTCTACTTATTTGCGGCTGTCCCGCCGACCGATACTTTTACCAAGGTCGTTTCCGCTGTTGAGAAATCTGGTTTAATAGCGTCTGGCTATGGTTTGCTTCCGATTGAATCGGCTTCTTTGGTCAAAGAGCTGGCTGGTAAGATTGCCAAACGCAAAGAGATGCCAAATACAGCTGTCTGGTCGGTTTTGATCGGTCAACACCGCGGGGGTGGGCTTCGTCAAATCGTGGTTAAGAATGGTGACTTGGCTTTGACTCGGGTCACACCGATTTCTGAGCCAGATCAGGTTGATTCGGGAATTTGGGCGGGAGATGTATCTCATGAGTTTCAGGCTACGTTAAGCTATCTTTCGCGGTTTGGTTACTCTCCTCAAGATGGCTTGAATGTTATTGTTATTGCCGGGGATAGCTTGGCTTCCTCTCTTGAGGAAATGATTTCTGTTCCCTGCGATTACACGGCCTTAACCGTCCCTGAGGCAGCAAGTTTGCTAGGAATGCGGACGAGTCTGGCAGATGGTGACCATTTTTCTGATGCTTTGCACGTTGCTTGGTCTGCTCAAAAATTTCAGCTCACGTTGCCACTGATCTCGAAAGAGTTGCAGAAGGTTTCTAGGCCACGAAAAATTGCCTCTTCTGCCATGCTTCTGCTGGCCCTTGGTTTTAGCTATTTTGCGTTTTCAATGTCTCTTGAGGCCCAGACGCTTTTCGCTAGTAGCCAGAATATGGAAGTTGCTATGCAACAAAAAGCGAAAATCGAAGCAATCTATGCTGCAGAAGTTCAGCGCAAGGAGGCTATGGGGATTAATGTTCCTCTTATCAAGGGGGCTTTGGCGGTTAACAAAGACCTTGAGCGTAAGATGGTCAATCCTCTGGTCGCTTTGGAAAAAATTTCTCATTCCTTAAAGTCTCTTCGTATTGATGGGTTTGAATTCTCAAATAGTCCACTTGGAGACACTTCTGCGTTGTTTCCTGCTGGAGTTCCGGCTACTCCTACTGACCCTCTTGCTATTCGAGGGTCAAGCTTTCTCCTTAAAATTAGTTTTTCTGGTACGGTCAAGCCGCAAGATGGTAACGCTGAGTTAGAGGAATTGAAGCAGCGTTTGGCAGGAGCTTTGCCTGAGTATGATGTTTCTATTAGAAAAAGTTTGGCAGATCTGACTTACCGAGGGGAAGTAACAAGCGAGACGGGGCTGACAGCTGCTGCGCGGGCTGCTGCTGACAGGTATTTATCGGAAATTGAGATTAAGAGGGTTCGAAATGCTGAAAATTCTGGGAAGTAAGTCGATTTTCTTTCTGATATTTTTGATTTTTCTGAACGCAGGTTCAGGAGCCTTGCTCTTCTATTATCTGGAGCCAGAAGCCCAAGCTTCTAAACAACAGTTAGAGCAGGTGAAGGCCGAAGTGGAAAAAAAACGTCAGGAAGTTGCGGGTATGAAGGAGGAGTTTACTCTCTTGCAAAGCCAGCTGCGTGACTTCAAGGAGCTGGAAGCTCGGGGGTTCTTCAATGATCAAAATAGGGTTGCGGCTCAAGAGAGTTTTGAGAAGTTGCGCACTCTCTCTGGTTTGCTTAAAGCAAAGTATAATATAAAACCTGGGCAAATGCTTGAAGATCCTTTGGCTGCGTCGGCCAATCATGTTGTGCTTAAAAGTTTTGTCGAAGTTGAAATGGAAAGCCTGGATGATGTTGATGTTTACAGTTTTGTAAAATTTATTCAGGAAAAATTTCCAGGGAGCGTTGATATTTTGAATATCAAACTTGATCGGACTGAGCTGTTTAATGTGGCAATGCTTCGCCAGATTGGTGGGGGGGTTCCAACGCCGCTAGTCAAAGCGCATGTTGATTTTGACTGGCGAACAATGGCCCCTAAAGACAAAGTAGCACCAGTGGTTTCCTCTGCAACGCCGCCCTTTGGCGCACAATAGGCTAGAATGGTGATGAGTATGAAATCCTTTGGAAAGTATGCTGCTGGTTTTTTGGGGGGCGCCGTTTCTTTTGGTGTGATCTTGGGCGCGTATGCGCAAGGAAATGTAGTTTCCTTGCAGGCGAATGTTGAGGGAGGCGGGGCTGTCGCCGAGTCTCCAGGTTTGGGATTTACGTCTGCTGCATTGACGGGGGATATAAACGCCTTACCAGCAGAGGTTAAGCTTCTGCAAAGCATAGAAAAAGAAATTAAGGACAAATATAGTAAGATAGCTGCAGATCCGAGCGCTATTCCGTCTTTGGTGTTCACTCCGGCTCAGCATGCTTTGTTGAGGGAAGCTCGGATTGGCTTTAACACCCGCTTGCCGACTTTACAAGAATTGAGAGACCACCCGGACCCGAACGATCCTAACTACCGTCCGCCCACGGCTTTGCGAGAAATCGCGCTTGGTGGAATTGTCTTTTATTCCCCAGACGATTGGACGATTTGGCTTAATAGCAAAAGGGTAACTCCTGACGCGATGCCGTCTGAAGCGGTGGATTTGCGAGTATATAAGGAATATATTGAGCTTCGTTGGTTCGATGCAGGAACCAATCAGGTTTATCCCATTCGGTTGCGGCCCAATCAAAGATTTAATATTGATGGCCGAATGTTCCTTCCTGGTTGATAAGATGGCCGTTTCAGAATCCTTATCGCCATCACCAGAGTCTTCTTCTGCCTTGTCTGTTTCTGGCTTGTATGCTGGATATGGACAGCGTGTTGTCCTTCACGATGTTAATTTAGAGGTCGGCCTTGGCCAGACTTATGGGTTGATTGGTTTGAATGGGGTTGGCAAAACCACTTTAATAAAAACTGTTTTAGGTCTCAAAGACGCGATCAAAGGCAATATATATGTTTTTGGTCGGAGCAATTTACAAGCAGAATGCCGCCGTCACATTGCCTTTCTGCCGGAGAGATTTGATCCCCCATGGTTTTTGAAGGGGGGAGAATTTGTCCATTTTGCTGCTTCGCTTTATGGACGGCGTGTGACGGATGAGGAAATTGTCAGCTATTGTGAAGATTTGGCTCTGGACCCAGCTGCCCTAAAACATAAAGTCCAGAGTTATTCGAAGGGAATGCGGCAAAAGCTTGGCTTGATCGCAACGATTTTAACTGGGTGTGACCTTCTGATTTTGGATGAGCCTATGAGCGGTCTTGATCCTTTAGCCCGCTCTTTGGTCAAAGATATGCTGGTAAAAGTTAAGGGGCAGGGACGAACTGTCTTGCTAAGTAGTCATATTTTGGCTGACTTGGATGAAATTTGCGACAAAGTCAGCGTTGTTCACGACGGGCTTGTCTATTTTACCGGAAGACCAATTGATTTGCGCGAGCAAGCCCAAGAACATTCTTTAGAACGCGCTTTTCTGAAAGTTATCAAAAGAGCCGCGTAACTCCTATGCAAAAAGCGGAAATCTGTGTAGAATGGCCCGACATTTTTCTTTTTCTCTCCTTCTTTGGTGAAAAACATGGCTGATCAAGACGATAAATCCCTCGATGATGATTACAAGGGCGTGTTCACGGAGAAGTCGTTTTCTTCTCGTGATGTTGAGGATGTTCTGCCGGACATAAATGACGGAGATGATGATGCTGGCATTTTTGCCAGTTCTCCACATCGGGAGCCGTCTTCGAAGGGTGCATCTGCCGCGCTTTTGGGGACGGTTGTTTTGCTAGCTGTGGTTGGTGTGGGCGCGTATTTTGCTTTTGCCTCGAATCAGGATGCGTTGGACCAAATCAAGCAAAACCTAGATATGACCGAGACCCCTGCGGTTGATGCTTCAGCTTCTCCACCTGAAGAATTGGCAGGTGTCGTCGCATCCGTTCCACAAGTGAAGGAGGAAACCCCCGAGGTTGCGGGTTCTCCAAAATCTACCACCGATGAAATTCCTCAGCCAGATGTTGTTCTGAATGTGCTGGATCATTCGGTGGCCTCTGATCCCTCCGTCGTTTCTGAGGCCACGCCAAGTGTTCCTCCTTCTTCTTCTGCGCCGGATGCTGGGTTGACTGCTCCTCCAAAAGCAGAGGAGGTGGTTGATGCTGCTGCGTTGAGCGTTGCCGCACCAGAAAAGCTCCCCGAGCCACCTTCTTCTTCTTCTTCTGATGAAGAGAAAGCCGCGTCTTCTCCGTTGGTCGAGGGTAAAGAAGTGAAATCGTCGGATTCTAATAAAACGTCTGCTTCAGCGAAGGTTGAGCCGATTTCTCCTACTGAGGGGGATGCGGAAGCTAAAAAAGAAGATGATACGCTCATTATTTCTGAGCCTGACTCTTCTGGAATCGCAACATCAACATCTGGGGTTTCTAAATCTTCTGGTGTGACTGCCCCAGCCGAGAAATCGGAGACGGTTTACTACGATTCTCCTAGTGGAAAGACGCTGAAAGATATTCCTCCTCCTCGTATGGACCCTAAACGGGGAGATGGTGAGAGTATTATTATTGTTAATGGCGCAGATGTTTCTGACTCTATCCAGACGCAGACCCTTGATAGTCAGGTGGTTGCGGCGGGAAGGGCCCTCAAATTGGGTAGGTTGGACGCTGCTTTGGAGATGTTTGAAGATCTTTATCGTCAAAATCCCCGTGATTCTCGTATATTGATGGGGAGAGCGGTTGCTCTTCAAAAGTTAGGAAATGAGGAATCGGCTATTTCGGCTTATGAGGAGCTTCTTCGTTTAGATCAAGATAACCCCGATGCGGTTGTGAATCTGGCCGGTCTTATTCGTAAGAAATATCCGGCTGTGGCTCTTGGTAAGCTGCTTGATTTGCGGCAGAAATATCCTGATAATGCAGGAATTGCTGCGCAAATTGGTGTTGCTTACGCAGATTCAGGAAATTTGCAGGATGCTTATAAATACCTTTCGATGGCATCTGGTCTTAAGCCCAACGATCCCCAACATTACTACAATATGGCCGTTGTTGCGGAGAGAGCTGGTGAGCTCAAAAAAGCCATTTCCTTGTACGAGAAGGCTTTGGAAGTTGACGCAGTTCATGGGACAGGTCGGGGCATTTCGCGGGACAAAATTTATGACCGCTTAGCGCGGCTTCGTGGGAATTAGCAATTCAAAGCTTCAACCTTTTTGTACCATTTGATACAGTAAGTGCGGCAATTATTATTGCAGCGATTGCTTTCTTGGGCTTGAGTTTAGGGAGTTTTTCTTCGGCGATTGCCTACCGTTTGCCCCGTGGAGAGTCTTGGATCAGGAAAGGTAGCGGAGAAGCTGCACGATCGAGGTGTCCTAATTGTTCTGCGCAATTGACTTTGTTTGACCTTGTTCCCGTGATGTCATGGGTCGCGCTAAGGGGAAAATGTAGGCATTGTCAGGCGAAGATTAGTCTGCTTTATCCAGCCTTGGAGCTGCTGGGTGGAGTTCTGGCTGTTTTATTCTTTTTTACTTACGGAGCTTCTCTGCTTTTATTGCTGGCTCTTGGGTTATTACCGTTCTTTTTAGCCGTTCTGGTCGTTGTATTAACCAGCGAAGTTTTTCCTTGGAAAACGGTTCTTGCTCTTGTTGTTCTCTCTGCTTTGCTGAATATAGGAGGACTTATCTCTTCCCCTTGGGTTTTGGTTTATCCTGCGGCAATAGTCGGTTTGTTTGTTTTGCTTGTCTTGAGGGAACGGGTGGACAGAGGGGCATTCTTGCCGTGGAGCTTGCTGTCGTTGCTCATTGCCGTATGGTTGCCGCTTGTTTTTATAATACCTTTTTTTCTGTTGTTTTTTCTTATTGCGGGGGTGTTCCGCTTGAGTCTTGGAGGGCCTTGGGCAATAAGGGCGGTGATGCTTTCTTTTCTGCTTTGTCTTGTTTTGTCTCTAGGGCATAATGCGCTTTGAAGTTTGCCGAGTCTAAAATTTGTGTGATCTGATCGAAATGTTTACCATCCGTTTGCAATTACAAGGTAATACTCTAATCTTGACCTGACCGCCTTAGGAGGCTTTTAATGGATATTACTCAGCTACTCGCGTTTGTTATGCAAAACAATGCCTCTGATTTGCATCTTAGCGCAGGAAATCCGCCCATTGTGCGTGTTTATGGAACGTTAAAGCGGTTGAAGGCTGATGTCCTTACGAATGAGAGTATTCGGGCTATGCTGTATTCGGTGATGACCGATGATCAGCGGGCGGAGTATGAAAAAAGTTTTGAGCTCGATTTTGCGATTTCCTTTGGCGAGACAGCGCGCTTTCGGGTGAATGCCTTTACCAACAGGTCGGGTTCTGCGGCTGTGTTCCGGACAATCCCTTCTGTTATTCCGACAATGGAGGAGCTTGAGCTGCCACCAGTCCTTCGCCGTCTTTCTGAGTTGGAAAAAGGGATTGTTTTGGTGACTGGGCCTACGGGGTCTGGGAAATCGACAACATTGGCCTCTATGATTAATCATATTAACGAGACGATGCCAAAGCACATTTTGACAATTGAAGATCCCGTTGAATTTTTTCATACCTCGAAGAAAGCACTGATTAATCACCGAGAACTTGGGAACGACACACATTCTTTTGCGCGGGCCTTGAAAAGTGCATTGCGGGAGGACCCTGACGTTATTCTGGTTGGGGAAATGCGCGACCATGAAACAATTTCTCTGGCGTTGACAGCGGCAGAAACGGGGCACTTGGTGTTTGGGACCTTGCACTCTAACTCTGCTTCTAAAACAATAGACCGTATTATTGACGTCTTTCCAACGGGTGATAAAGAGATGATTCGCGCTATGCTTTCAAGCTCACTGCAGGGGGTCGTTGCCCAGACCTTGTTGAAGAAAGCTGGAGGGAAGGGGAGGATTGCAGCTTTTGAGGTGTTGGTGGGAACCAGTGCCGTTCGGAACTTGATTCGTGAAAACCAAATTCCTCAGATGTACTCTATGATTCAAACGGGCTCTCGCTATGGTATGATTACGATGGAGGATGCTATTAAGGGGTTGTTGGAACAGGGGTTGGTAGATGAAGGGGAAGCGCGTGCAGCCTTGATGAAAACCACCGATGAGGAGGGCGGGGATCGTGACACGGGGATGGCTTCGGCAGCCCTTGGTGGAGGTAGATTAGGGGCCGGGCGCGGTGATAAAAAATCTAGTCATGAGTCCGCAGTTGATAGCGTAGCTACAGAGGAGGGCTATTCGTTTTGACAACTCCTGTAATTTTTGATTATTTGAAATCCATGTCTGGACGGGGAGCAACGGATCTTTATCTGACCGTTGGCTTTCCTGCTGCTTTACGGGTTGATGACCGGATAGAGTTTA
>CAYZAR010000075.1:4919-7406 GCA_964476455.1 uncultured Micavibrio sp. | reverse complement strand
CACCAGAGCACAGCCGGATTGCCGTCATGGACATCCCGCGCACTGGAATTGGTTTTGCCATTAATGACCGTTTGACTCGTGCTGCTGGAGAGTGGGAATCCTAGCTATGGCTAAATTAGGCGGCGCGAGGATAACTCGCCCTTAATATAGGCATAATAAATAGGGGCTGCAACAACCCCCGCCAATCCGAAGGCCGATTCCATGACGAGCATAGCAATCAGTAATTCCCATGCACGCGCTTCGATCTGTGAGCCTATAATGCGGGCATTCACAAAGTACTCAAGTTTGTGAATGACGATTAGGTAGAAGAGAGAGATGACAGCAGCAATTGGGGATACGCTCAGCGCGATCAGAAAAATAACCGAATTGGAGATTAGGTTGCCAATGACGGGTAACAATCCGGCCACAAAAGTTACAGCGATCATAACCTTTGTTAAGGGGAGAGGGTGACCGAGAAGAGGCATAACCAAGACCAAAAAAATTCCGGTTAGAACGGTGTTGAGTGCGGAAATACGGACTTGGGAAAAAACAATGCGGCGAAAAGCTTGACTAATTTGTTCAATGCGTTCTCCTAGGGCTTGGGCAAAAATGCCTCGTTCCCCACGTATTTCGTGATGCAGAGCAATCATTCCACCGATAATCATGCCAATAATGATGTGGATGAGGAAGACGCCAATACCTCCTCCAATGGCACTCAGATTTCCTGCATTCTTGCGCAACCATTCGGAAGAAGCGGTTTGCACTTCATTCATGTTTGATGGAATATATTCCTGAATCCACAAGGGTAAATAGTTTCTTCCGGTGTCTACGACATCTGCCATTTTCTGCAGCAGGACGACAAGGCTTTCTGGACCATCTGTTACATAGGAAGCCAGCATGATAACTGAGATTGAGATTGAGAACACAACCACAACTGAGACAAGAAAGAGTAAAAACATTCGGCCAATATTCCGTCTTATACCGTAGCGAGCGAGAGATTCGGCCCCGAAATCAACCAGTTGATAAACCAAAAGTCCCGCGAGCAATGCAGGAAGCAGACCCAGAAGCAAAACAGCAGTTAACCCGAGCAGGGCAAATCCAAACGATATGAAATAGAGTTTTGATAAATCGGCCATTATTGCTTTCTTTTCCACTATTTTAGAAAACGTAGTCTTGTTGTAACTCTTCTTGTGTGTGTCTAAAAGCACATTTGGGAAAGTTCCACGAAAAACAGGCTTTTTTTATACTCAGACTGGGGTATAAGTTTTCCTATGAAAACGGCTTCTTCTCTTATTGCTTCACTTTCGGGTCCCTTGATTGGAATGGCCCGTATTCCCGGGGATAAATCTATTTCTCACCGTGCCCTGATGTTTGGAGGACTTGCGGAAGGCGAGACCCTAATCAGCGGGTTGCTGGAAGGCGAGGATGTTTTTAATACCGCCAATGCGATGCGTGCGCTGGGAGCAAGACTCTACAAAGGTGACGAAGGATTGTGGCATTGTCATGGTCGTGGGTTGGGGGGATTGCAAGAGCCTAAAGACGTTTTGAACATGGGCAATAGCGGCACGTCAACACGGCTTTTGATGGGACTGGTTGCCTCTCATCCTATTACTGCCTGTTTTAGCGGAGACGCTTCTTTGGTGAAACGTCCTATGGGGCGGGTTATTGCACCGCTGGAAATGATGGGGGCTCAGTTTCTTTCTCGCGCTGGTGGGTTGTTGCCTCTTGCTATGAAGGGAACGGGGGAAGCGAAGGCTATTACTTATCATCTTCCGGTGGCCTCGGCTCAAGTTAAGTCGGCTATTTTGCTTGCAGGACTGAATGCCCACGGAACAACTACAGTGATTGAAACACATCCTACCCGCAATCACTCCGAAAATATGCTGCGTCATTTTGGCGTATCTGTGACAACCTCTAAAACAGAAGACGGGGCGGAATCCATCAGTGTAACAGGGGGAGGGCGACTACTGGGTTGCTCGGTGGATGTTCCCGGGGACCCTAGTTCAGCGGCATTCCTTGTGGTAGCAGCATTGCTGCATGAAGGGTCACAAATAACCTTACCACGGATCGGTCAAAATCCTCGGCGGATCGGTCTTTACCAAACCTTGCTTGAAATGGGAGCCGATATTCGTGTAGAGCGTCCGCAGCAAGAAGTTGGGGAACAGATTGCAACATTGGTTGTGCGCGGAACTGTGCCTCTAAAGGGTATTGATGTTCCGCCCGAACGTGTTCCGAGTATGATTGATGAATTTCCTATTTTGGCAATCGCCGCATCTTGTGCGGTGGGGACAACGCGCATGAGTGGACTCGCAGAGCTGCGAGTCAAAGAAAGTGATAGATTAGCGGTAGTAGCAAAGGGTCTTGTTGCTTGTGGTGTTCATCTGGAAATGGGTGATGACTGGTTGACGATTCACGGGAATGGAGTTCCTCCCAAAGGAGGAGTTATGATTGAAACAGCTCTTGATCACCGCATTGCTATGAGTTTCTTGGTGTTGGGAACGGTTACAC
>CAYZAR010000075.1:0-4909 GCA_964476455.1 uncultured Micavibrio sp. | reverse complement strand
AGCCTGTTTCGATTGATGATGGTTCTCCTATCTCTACCAGCTTTCCAAGTTTTGTGGATATTCTGCGTGACTTAGGGGCCAATATTGTTGCCAAGGAAATTGCTCTGGGAGATTAGTAAATATGGAAAATATTGTCATTGCTATTGACGGGCCTGCGGCGAGTGGCAAGGGAACAATTGCCAGACGGTTAGCAGAAGCTCTTCACTTGGCTTATCTTGATACTGGCACGATTTATCGAGCGGTTGCCAAACGGATTCTTGATTTGGGACGTGATCCCGATGACCCAGAAGCTGGTGTGGAGGCAGCCTTCTTTTTGCGCGAGAACTTTAGTTGGGATCTTTTGGAAGATTCCGCGCTTCGTACGGAAGAAGTTTCAGCAGCAACCTCAAAATCTAGTCGGTTTCCGCCAGTGCGGGACATTTTGCTGGACCTTCAGCGAAACTTTGCGAATCACCCCCCGATTCGGGCTCATCAACGCCCCTATAACGGGACGGTTCTTGATGGGCGGGATATTGGTACGGTGGTTTGTCCAAGCGCATCTGCTAAGCTTTTCATCACCGCGAAGGTTGATGTTCGGGCAGAGAGGCGAACCAAAGAGCTCCAAGCGCAGGGAGTTGCTGCTGATTATAAAACGATCTTACAAGATATGATGGAGCGCGATGCTCGAGATATTGGCCGGAGTGTTTCGCCAACTATTGCTGCATCGGACGCAATTATTCTTGATACATCGACCCTCTCCCCTGATGCGGCTTTTGATGAAGCCCTGACGGCGGTTCGCGAGCGTTTAGCGTAGTGTTTTCCTTTATCGTTTTGCAGCAAAAAAAGATTTGAGTAGAGCCGCGCTTTCCTCAGCTAAAATAGAGCTTTTTACTTCAGGTTTGTGGTGGAGTTGGTTGTGGGTGTAGAGTTTGGGGCCATGCAGTACTCCTCCGCTTTTGGGATCTTCTGCTCCGATAATCAGGCGGCGGATTCTGGCGTAACTAATGGCTGCCGCACACATTGGGCAGGGTTCGAGCGTGACATATAAATCGTATTCTGGGAGTCTCTGAACCTTAAGCTTGGCGCAAAGGTCCCGAATAACAAGAATTTCAGCGTGGGCCGTAGGATCGCTTTGTTCAACGCTGCGGTTGCCCTGCCGTGAGGCAATCTGACCGTTTCGGCTGTCAACTAAGACAGCTCCAATCGGGACTTCGTCCCGCAGGAAGGCTGAACGTGCCTCTTCCAGTGCGGCTTTCATTCTTGTATGGTCTAGGTCATCATCACTCATAAGAGTTTGTACCTGTCATGAATGAAAAAAGCAAAAAACCTGTTAAAAAAGTTACGTCTCCTGCTGCAAAAAGCGATCCGGAACGGGGGGAAAGGATTGCCAAAGTCATGGCTCGTCTTGGACTATGTTCTCGCCGTGATGCTGAAAAGATGATTGCTGATCGGCGTGTGACACTGAACGGAGACACAGTAACAACACCTGCAACTTTTGTTCAGCCGAGCGACAAAATTGGGGTTGATGGGCAATCCGCTGGGAAGAGAGAGCCTTTGAGGCTTTTTCTGTACCATAAACCTTCCGGATTAATTACTTCGGCCAAAGATCCTGAGGGACGACCAACGGTTTTTGATGCTTTGCCAAAAACACTGCCGCGGCTAATTAGCGTTGGACGATTGGACTTAAATACCGAAGGCTTGCTTTTGCTGACCAATGATGGGGGATTATCACGTGCTCTCGAATTGCCATCAAGCGGGTTAATACGGACATACCGCGTTCGCGTACATGGACGTATACATCCAGAACGGCTTGAGAAACTTAAAGAAGGCCTTCTCTGGAAGGGCGTTCGTTACGGATCTATTGTTGCAACAATTGAGGGCGCGGGTGAGGGAACCAATACATGGCTCCGTATGTCGCTTAGCGAGGGGAAAAACCGCGAAATTCGCAACGTGATGGAAGCTCTCAACTTACAAGTAAATCGGCTGATACGGCTTTCCTATGGGCCGTTCGAATTGGGGCCACTCAAGCGTGGTGATCTGGTTGAGATCAAGTCAAAAGCTATTAAAGACCTTTTGAAAGAGTATTTGCCAGAAGAAATTTTGGCGCGGCTGTTCTGATGATGCGGATTGTTGCAGGTTCCCATCGGGGAAGGGCCTTAAAAGCACCAGAAGGGCAGGAAATTCGTCCAACGTCAGATAAGGTTCGCCAAGCCATTTTTAATGTTCTTTTCAGCCATTGCGGGGTTGATGGGCTGCGTGTGCTGGATTTATTTTGTGGAACAGGGGCGTTGGGGTTTGAGGCTCTTTCGCAGGGAGCGGCTGATTGCACGTTTCTTATGTCTCTCCTGTTTCTCTTGCCGTGGCCAAAGAAAACGCCAGAAATCTTGGGTTTTTGGAAAGGTGTACGTTTCTTCAGCGGGATGCTGTTAAGATAGGCGTACGCCCAAATTCTCTTCCTCCTTTTGACCTGGCTTTTTTGGATGCTCCCTACCACAAAAATCTGTCCGAGCCATGTTTTAGTGGGTTAATAGAGGGAAATTGGTTAAGAAATGCGGCGTTTATAGTCATTGAGACCGGAAAGGAGGAGATTTTATCCGGTATTTCGGGGAAAATATGGGCGGAAAAGGTTTATGGTCTCACAAAAGTGACGTTTTTATCTTATAATTTGCCAGAAACTATTGTTTCTTAGCATATAATTTGATGTTTACCTTGATAAGGGGGCTAACAGAGTCCCAATCTCCCATCTTGTCTGACTCTTCCCCAATACCATATTCTGAGCGAGGCAAATCAGTTGAGCTGGTCATGACGGCAATATTTCCGTCAATCTTGAGTTCAAACGGCAGAACAAGTGGGCGCGTGATTCCATGAAGTGTTAAGGTTCCATGAGCCGTGTAATGGTTGTTTTTTCCCGCTTCAAATTGTGTTGCGGAAAAAACAGCTTCCGGGAAGCGGGCGACATCAAGCCATCCTCCACCGCGCATAGTCTCGTCATAGAGATTGTCTCCTACGGCGGCAGATCCTGTGTCAATACGGACCGTGACGCTTGACTGTGCCAAGTTATCTGGTGAGAAAACTATTTGGGCGGTCCATTTGTGGAAAATACCCGAAAAATCCCCGATCTCGGAACCGCTTCCGCTGAAACGAATTTCACCATCTTCCGGAAGAGCCTCCCAGCTTGGCGGAGAGGCAAAGGCCGAGAGCGGCGAAATAAAAAACAGGCAAAGAAGAAAGGTAAATAAAGTTCGCACTGGCCTCTTCCTATTTCTTAAGGGGTTTAAGAATCGGAATCATGCGGGTTAGAACATCATCTTTTTCTATAAAATGGTGTTTAAGGGCTGCCGCAGCATGAAGGACAGTAAGACCAACTAGTCCCCATGCGATGGTTTCGTGAACTTCTTCGAAACCCTCAGATAGCTCTGCTTTGTTTTCTAGCGAGGAAAGAATAGGCAAGTGGGGAATTTCAAACAGCCCGAACCAAACGGACGGGATCCCGTAAGGAGAAGACGACACAATGGCCCAGCCGCTGAAAGGGACGGCAAACATCAAAAAATACAAAAGGGCATGAGTCAGTTTAGAAATTTTGATTTCCAGCGGTTTCATTTCTGCGGGGAGTTCAGGGATGGGGTGTGTAAATCTCCAAAATAGACGCATAATGAGAAGGGCTAAGACGCTAAACCCCAAAGACTTATGAAACTGAAAGGCGGCTATGCGGGCTTCACGTGGGAGAATATCTTCCTCCCCCATGACCAACCCAACTAGCACGGCAAGAACAATCAGAAAGGCTATCGCCCAATGAAGAAAAATGGCAGTTCTGGTGTAAGAATTGGTCATGATGTCTCTCACTTGGTTTGGAATATCCCCCCTATAAGATGGGCCTTTGCGAGCAAAAAGTAAACGGGTCAGAAAATTTTCACAAACCGAAATTTGTTGAGCGGGTCCCTCTGGCTCAGTGGTTGATATTGGAGTAAAGTAACTCTCATGAGAACGCTCTATCACCTCTGGCTACATCCTTTCTCTCGCAAGGTCCGTATGGTTCTTGGTGAGAAGGGGTTAGAATTTGACCTGATTATTGAGAAGATATGGGAACGCCGGACGGAGTTTTTGGCCCTGAATCCAGCTGGCGATGTGCCGGTCTTGGTTGAACCGGATGGGACTACTTTGGCCAATAGCTGGGTAATTTGCGAATACTTGGACGAGGTTTATCGTGCAGTTGACCTGCTTGGCCCTGACCCGATTCAGCGTGCAGAGACTCGTCGGTTGGTTAGCTGGTTCGATGTTAAATTCAACCGCGAAGTGACAGATAATCTGGTGGGGGAGAAAATCATGAAACGCTTCCTTAAACTGGGTGAACCTCATGCGCCGTCTATTCGGGCTGGGCACGCTAATATTCACTACCACCTTGATTATATTGGATTTTTGACTGAAAAAAGAAACTGGCTGGCTGGAGATTTGTTTTCTTTAGCGGATATTGCGGCGGCTAGTCATCTTTCGGCGGTTGATTATAACGGCGATGTCCCGTGGGATGAACACCAAGCGGCGCGGGATTGGTATTCCAGAATTAAATCTCGTCCGAGCTTCAGGGCGTTGTTGGAAGACCGTATTCCTGGGTTTGTTCCTGCTGCCCATTACGAAAACGTAGATTTTTAGAAGAAAATCTGGCTAATATACCAAGAAGATCTTAGGGGCTGTTTTGAAAAATCCTTTCTTGGGGAGGAAGGCAGGATGGTCTTCCAAACATTAACAAGTTGGACAATGACGGATAAAAAACTATTTTGCTTTGGATATGGTTATACATCGGACTTTCTGGGCCGCGAGGTTGAGGGCTTGTCTGGCTGGAAAGTTTCAGGAACTACCCGCGATATGACTAAGCGGGCTTCTTTGCGTGCACGCGGGGTTGATGCCCATATTTTTGGTATTGATAAACCTTTGG
>CAYZAR010000074.1:0-7431 GCA_964476455.1 uncultured Micavibrio sp. | reverse complement strand
GCCTAATACTCGCGGCACAAACTTAAGAGGTGCCACCGGCGGTCATGGTTGGTATTCTTCAGGTAGAAGGCGGGCGCGTTGGCCAGCAGGTTTCCAACACCAACGGAAGCTATGACCTTGGTCCGATGCAAATCAACACAATTTGGGTCCCCATGCTCGCCGATTACTGGGGAGTCAACCACCCGACAGCTAAACGCTGGATCAGGGATGACGCTTGCACCAATATGGGGGTTGCCGCGTGGATCCTAAAGCGTCATATGGTTGAAACCGGTTCCTTGTCTAAGGCAATTGCTCACTATCACTCCCGCACCCCCTCTTTGGGATACCGCTATAAGGCCAAAGTCATTGAAGCCATGCGACGAAATGGCCTTATCCGCAGCTCGGCAACAATTCGCCGATAAGTCTGTAGAAAATTGCAATTGGCTTTTTTCAGTGCTTGTTTCTCGTCCCCGAAACCGCTAAGGTGTTATGACTTTCAGGAATGGCCTGAGTCTGGTTGTTCTCGGTAGGTTTTACGAGATAGATAGTTTTTTGAGAATAGGGTGTTTGTTCGTGATGTCTCGCGCTGTTTTTCTTTTCTTATTGGTTCCTGTTTTGGCAATGCTGAGTGCGTGCGAACCGGGGAAGCCTTTGGCAATTCACGATCCTCAGATGGTCGCACAGCCTGATAAGGTTTCGATGCTCCTTGCGCAAGCTGCTGATAAGGCTTCGACTGCGCTAGAGACTCTGGCTGCCGTTGAGCAAAAACGGACCCCGACCGCACAAGTCCCTGCAATCACCGATGCCCCACCGGAGCTACGCCGCGCTGTGACCGTCAATTGGATTGGGCCAGTTGATCAAATCACCAAAATGTTGACGGATCGGGCGGGCTATCGTTTTGCAGTTCTTGGAGCCGCACCAGCGACGCCCGTAACGGTTTCGATTGATGTCACCAACAAGCCAGTGATTGATGTCTTGCGCAGTGTTGGTCTGCAACTTGGGGCAAGAGCAAACGTTCACGTAGACAGCTCTACTCGTGTGGTTGAACTCAACTACGCACCTGTCACAGGTCTTGGAGATTTGGCCACACCGATGACACCAGAATCTGCTTCGGTCGGAATGTAGAAAGGGGAAAGTTCATGTCTCTTTCTGCTTCTCGTTTTCTGATTCGGTCCGTTGCCCTCACTACGGCAGCCTTTGTCTGTTTTTCTGCTCTTCCTTGTGCTGTATTCGCAGCAGAGTATGGAGATATCGCCGAAGTTCAGCGGGGACCTGATGAACTTCAAACACCCAAGACCCTTACCCAACTGCAAGAAATTCCAGGCTATCAGGAGCCAAAGGACGATGAAAAAACGGCCCTTCCTATCGATATCCGCAAGGAGGCAGTTCAAGAAGCCGCTCTCTCCTTCGGTGCACGTGGAGGGCTCGCAGCGCGCAGCTATGAAATTCGTAAAGAACTTTCCTCTCGCGGATCTTACATGGATAAGGTTTTTAACTTTCGCCAACTTTTGATTGCTGCCCCTTCTGGTATTTTAATCGAGCCTCCAATTATCTCAGAATCTCTCAACGCCCTTTTGATTGAGGATAACGCGCAAAAGGCTGCTGTTTCTGATGCCGTTTACAGCATCAATAAAAACGTCCGTATCGTTTCTTCTCCAAGGGATTGGAGAACTTACCTTGAACGCGGATGGGGAGATGTCACAGAACCTCCAGAAATTCTCCGTCCTAAAAACGATGAAGAGAGAGCCTTGTGGAGAGAGACTGTTGAAAAGGGATGGGTTCAGGGAGCTTCACAAGCTGACGAGGTTTTTGTACAAGACTTAAATCGTTTGGTCGCTGATTTTAATGGTATGGTTCGCTATCGTAAGTTGCTCGCCCAGGGGATGGTTTCTCCTCCTTTTGCCCAACAAATAGATCGGGGCGTAACAGTTGAGAGTAGCTCTTCTCCATCTGGAACAGGAGGCAAGCAAGATGTTGCTTCCACAATGCGGGTCGGCGATCGAGCTGTCGTGATTACTGGCGTTCCTCAACTTCTGACAGGAACAGAACAATGGCAGCCCGCAAGCCGATAAGCCTTGTTAAGGGCGACCAAAGCCTTGTTCAAACATGGCCAGATGAGCCCGGGCGATTTACCGAGGATCATGTTGACTCTTTTCTTTTGTGGTGTATCAAAAAGGGGTCCTCTGATATTTCTATTCAAACAGATCGCCCGGTTTACACAGAAGTTCACGGGATCTTATATCCAGCAACTTACCGCCCCCTTGACGCAGCAGACATGGCGGTTTTTCTTCATAAAATTTACGGCCCAGACGCGCTGGCTCGCCTAGCCTCTGGAACAGATTTGGATGTTTCTTACGAAATTCGTCCTGACCGCTACAGCCGCTCGCGTTTTCGTGTGAATATTACCCCAATTCTTGCTCGAGGCCGCGATGCTGCCCAGATTACGATGCGGGTTTTGCCAGCAGAACCCCCACGTATGGCAGACCTCAACGTTGAACAACAAATCATTGATAGCTGGGCTCCTCGTCAGGGTATGGTGGTTATTACTGGCCCAACGGGGTCAGGGAAGACAACCCTTCTTGCGGCTGGAATCCGGATGCTTCTTGAGCGGCCTTTTGGCTGCGGAAAGATTCTAACCTACGAAGCCCCAATTGAGTTCACCTACGACACAATTCATAGCCCCCGTTCTCTTGTTGCTCAGTCAGAAATTCACCGCCACCTGCCTGATTTTGCCGCAGGGGTTCGCAACGCCCTGCGCCGGAAACCTCAGATCATTCTGGTGGGAGAAGCACGGGACCGCGAAACAATTTCATCAGCAATTGAAGCCGCTCAAACAGGCCACGCCGTTTATACAACAACTCACACAACAGGGGTAGCATCAACCGTACGGCGGATGATTTCTGCTTTTGACAAACAAGAACGTTCGGAACGAGCCTACGCCCTCATGGAGACCCTGCGCCTCATCGTCACGCAAGCTTTGGTTCCGCGCAAGAATGGCGGACGTATCGGCGTGCGGGAATGGATGGTCTTCCCTGACGAGATTCGCGAAAAACTACTCGATATGGATTACGAACATTGGACTCCAGAGATCCAAAGAATGATTCCCTTCTATGGTCAAACAATGATGAAGTCAGCCAACATTGTCTTTGACAAAGGTATTATTGAGAAACGCTATTACTTGTTGCTCACTGCAGCAGGAGGGGGACACTGAAATTAACCTTTTGGCATTGATTTCAGATGTAACATCAAAAGATGTCTAAGCAAGTCGCAGAAATTCAAGAAGAGATCAACTGGCATTGGCGTAACACCATGCGGCCGATCCGTTTTTTCAAATTTGATGCTAAGGCTGCAATTCCGTTTTGTTTGCTCCTTGTCTACTTGCGTATCTCAACGATCGTCTTTGCGATAGTAGTCATGCTTTTTTTCTGGATTCTGGAAAAAAATGGCCTCACCTTTGATGCTGCTATGCGCAGCATTCGTACCCTGTTGTTTGGAAAAGAGCGCCCAGCACTAATGGCCTTCCGGTTTCGTCGCCTACGCGATTACGGTTGATTTGGCGATTCTTTCGAAAAACAATGCGAAAGACGCTTGAGTTTTTGGCTCTAGCCCTTTATTTTGCGATACTTGAACTCAGGTATATTTTCGGATCGGGAGCAGTCATGTCCGCCTCTACAATAAGCATAAAAAAATATCTCACTCTCAGCACAGTCTTTCTTGGGTTGGCCCTTTTCTTACCCTCTGCTGCCCACGCAGGGTTTGGCTGGACTCCAGCCCCATCGGCGTCCCCATCTTCTTCTCACGAATCATCTGCGGCGAAGAAGTCTACTCCTTCTGCAGTTGCTGGTCCTTTAACCCCTGAACCTGATTCGGTAAGCACCCTTCCCGTTCCAGTTGGACCAGTTGAAACAGGACCTCTGACTTCAGCTTCATCGCTAACTCCACCAGCTCCTCACGACACACCAGAGGCTGGCATGAAAACAATGAGCGGGGGGAAAATAGTAGAGACAAAACCAACCTCTCCAGCATCCGAGCCTACTGAAACGCCTTCTCTTGAACAGCCTTCCTCTGTCACCCCTGTTCTTCTCCCCCCTTCTCAAACTGCAGAAAAAATTGAATGGGCTCCAACTCCGGCTGTTAAAGAAACTCTCCCTCTTCAGGGATTTGGGAAAGATCTTCCTTTGGTTTTGGCTTTGCGCCAAATTGTGCCGGTAGATTACGCCTATGGATTTGCAAGCAATGATTTGGCAGGAACACGGATTGACTGGCAGGGCGGTAAGCCTTGGCCATCTGTTCTTTCTGACTCCTTATCGGCTGCCGGACTCCGCGCAGATATTAGCGGCAAAGCTGTCTTGATTAGCAAAATAGCGGGATATGCGCCTATCACACCAACTCCCGAAACGGCTCCTCAAAATGACCTTCCTGTTTCCCCTGCTCCTGTGGAAGCAAGCAAAGCAGAACCCCTGCCGCTCACGGATATGCAAGCAGAGACAGCAGAAGCGGAAGTCCAGCAACCTGCCGTTGCCCCAGCAGAAGCCCAAAAACCTGTCCCTCAAGTCATTAAAAATGCAGCATCTAAATTTGTATGGACAGCACGCCCGGGAGCAACCCTCAAAGAAGTTCTCTCTGATTGGAGCAGGACAGCAAAGGTTGAACTGGATTGGGTAACTCCCTACGACTACCCAATTGGAAATGCTTTTACCTTCAAAGGCACGTTTGAACAAGCCGTAGACTCTCTTCTTGGAACATATTCTCGGGAAAGCCCACGCCCTCGTGGTCGCCTCTATCCAAACCTTCCAGAAGGCCCGTCCGTTTTGATAGTAAACTAAGGGCGTGACCTCTCTTTCTGCTAACCTTAAACTCCTTCGTGAGCGGATAGAAAAACGCTCACGGGAGTGGGGGCGTGATCCGGAGGCGGTTAAACTCTTGGCCGTAAGCAAAACACAAAACTTAGAAAAAATTACAGAAGCTCTTGAAGCCGGAGTTCGTTTTTTTGGCGAGAACCGTGTGCAAGAAGCCTATTCCCACTGGGAAGATCTTCGCCGTACCTATCCTGATTTACGCCTTCACCTGATTGGCCCTTTACAAACCAACAAGGTTAAAAGGGCCGTGGCATTATTTGATGGGATTGAAACCGTTGATCGCCCAAGTTTGGCACAGGAGCTTCAAAAAGAAATCACTAAACAAAAGCGCAGCCTAACTTGTTTTGTGCAAGTCAACACCGGTGCAGAACCACAAAAATCTGGTGTAACGATTTCGGATCTCCCCGTTCTACTGAACTTGTGTCAGGAAATTGGTCTCGGCATTAGCGGGTTAATGTGCATCCCCCCACCACAAGAGCCTGCAGGACTTCACTTTGCCTTGCTCAGAAAACTAGCCAAGCAAAACGGTCTCAAGGAACTAAGCATGGGAATGAGTGGAGATTTTGAAACTGCTATTCAGGCTGGCGCAACAATCGTAAGAGTTGGGTCGGCTTTATTTGGCGACAGAGAAGAAACGTCCCGCTAACCAGCCCTCATACAGAGGGAAAATCAAGGCTTCAAGTCTAGTTTTGATAATGTTGCCATATAGGTGACAAAATCTGGATCTTCGCCCTCCATAAGACGGGGAAGGGCCTTGCGAAAATTTTCCCGCAATAACCATTGCTTGATATAATCGACCCAAGAATTCCACATTCTCAAATACTCTGGGTCCGTTTCCCCGTGAAGCAAAATGAAACTTCGTTCGAACAGGGAAACCACCATTTCGTACAATATATACTGCCGCCGCTCATCTTCAGCATTACTCAATGCCTTGTCGTGCAGATCAAGTTCGGGATATTCAAAGAGTTTTTCTTGAATGTCCGAGTAATGGGCCATCAACTTGTCATAGATGTCTTGCTGTTCAATACGACGTTCTTTCTTCTCTTGAAACAGGAAAATTGCGAGCGCAAGCGGAATACCGACCACAGTCGCCACATAACTGAATAATTCCATCCATTCGAGAAACGTATAACCAAGTGACATCGTGGGCAAATCATGCCACATACTTGAACGATATGTCCATCCATTTGATAAAAACAGAGAGAGCCTGTGAAAACCATTCGTCTTGACAAACTTCTTGCTAACTTGGCCTATGGCTCTCGCCGAGAGGTAGGGGCTGCAGTTAGAAACGGAGACTTTCTTCTTGAAGGGCAAGCGGTAACTGATCCGGCAACACCTATGCCCCTTGATAAAATTCGAGCAGGTCTTGCCACGTTCGAAGGGGAAGCCCTCGACCCACTATCTCCCTTGACTATCATGCTAAACAAACCCCGTGGGGTAACCTGCAGCCATGATGAAGCCGGAAAACTGATCTATGATTTACTTCCTTCTCGTTGGCGATACAGAGACCCAGCCCTCTCCAGCGCAGGAAGGCTTGATAAGGACTCAAGCGGTCTTGTGATCTTGACCGATGATGGTGATCTGCTGCACCGGATCATCTCTCCAAAAACCCACGTTCTCAAGCGGTATAAAGTGACCCTTTGCCGCAAGTTACAAGGCCATGAAGCCGCCCAGTTTGCCAGTGGTGATTTTCTGATGCAAGGAGACGTAAAGCCTTTGAAACCAGCCATTTGGATTGCCCAAGACGAAACCTCAGGAACAATGATCCTTCAAGAAGGACGGTATCACCAAATTCGCCGGATGTTCACAACAATTGGTAATGAAGTAGAAAACTTGCACCGCTTTCGCATTGGCGCATTAGAGCTAGGAGATTTGCCCGAAGGGGAGTACCGCTTTTTACGAAGTGAAGACCTTACAGCATTATTTGACCGAGGATAACCTAAAACCCGCCACCCCTTTTGAGGTCAAGAAGCTGGGCTGGTTTGATTTTTGGAGCCTTGCCTGCTCCGCTGCCGCGCTGGTCGCCAAAGCGTTCCTTGCTGCGCATTTCTCTATCCACCAAGGCATCAAAATCAGGGATATTGCCAAGCTCTATCTCTGCGATACAAGCTCGAAAGAGATCACAGCATTTTTCTTCCCATTTATAAACCTTGTTTTCCCAATTTTCATTGCGAATCCGCAAATGTGAAGTTCCCCATTTCTCCTGCACATGGGGCGTAACACGAAGCCACATCAATTGCTGAATTGAAGGTTTTCCAGCAGGAGGGGTATCGTAAATCAGTTGGATCTCCGCTGCAACTTCATCACCACCTGGCCCCATACGAACTTCGGCACTGCACGTTAGACCTTTGAAGCTATCAAAAGACGACCACGGATGCGTTTCATACGCTGAAAGAGCGTAGGGAACTCCAAGTTTGTCCATCAATTCATTCAAGCTCAAGCGCATTAGGGTATCTTCTTTCTGTATCCCTTGGTTTTAAGCCATTTCTTAAGATTCTTCAACCTTTGTTTTAACCAATCCATCCGCAAAGTGAAGATGAAGAATTTGCCTAGGGCAAGTTGCGGCCGCTTGACCGACAATTTGCCCATCTTC
>CAYZAR010000073.1:0-7445 GCA_964476455.1 uncultured Micavibrio sp. | reverse complement strand
CTTCTTCTGAATGGCGGGCGCGGTCGGTATCTTCAATCCTAAAAGCCATTTTGCCCTTGTGCCGTTTGGCATAAAGCCAGTTGAACAAAGCGGTACGGGCGGTTCCAATATGCATGAAACCGGTGGGGGAGGGAGGGAATCTGGTTACAATTGTCATACAGAATTGGTATTGGATTAAAGCGTTGTTGGCAAGTGGGTTCTTCTGTCCCTAGTGAGGAAGAAAACATCTAAGGAAAAGGATTAATTACCCGCATGGGCGGGTAATAACAAATAGGAGTCAAGGCAGTCAAGTTAAACGATGTGCAGTTCTTGTTTGTCGAAGTGTTCGATGCCTTCTAACTTTTTTACCCATTTAGCAATAGGAACAGAGATCGGCAAGGCTATTGCTTCGTAGCCAACTTTGAAAGCCCAAGCTGTTACAATCATAATCAGGGATTCTTTCAAAGGCGTTGTTCCAGCGAAGGCAATGGTAAAGAATACAATCGTGTCAAAGAACTGTCCAACAACTGTAGAGCCTATAAAACGCAGCGACATATGCTTGCCATTTTGCAAGGTCTTCATTCTTGATACGATATAGCTATTGGATAATTCTCCAGCCAGCCAAGCAAAAGCACCTGCTAACGCAATACGCCACGACAGATCAAATATATGACGGAAGCTATCCTGATTGGGCCAAAACGAAGCCGGCTCCAAAAGGATGGCAATTTGTGTAAAACCTGCAAAAAAGCCTAAACAAGCAATAGCCGCCCATATGGCCTGTCGTGATCTGTTGAATCCGTAAACTTCTGTCAGTATGTCTGTCAGGATACAACAGATTGGAAAAATCATAATTCCCGCAGGGAGAGCCAGCCCAAAAAAGAGGGCCATTTTGACATTGATGGCGGCTGTTATCATGTACAAGCCGCAAAAAAGGCCTGTTACAACGCCAAAATATCGTGGGCTCCATTCGGAATCTTTGTTTGTAACTTTAAGCATTTCTGAGCTGCCTTTTACTTTTTCTGCGGATTTTGTCATACAGAATTGGTATTGGATTAAAGCTAAACTGGCAAGGGGGTATTTGCGTGAATTTTGCTTGGGGCAAAATAAGCGAAACAGTTGCGAATGAGCTTGGAGGGCAAAGGGAGGCTTTGCTCTTGTGGATTCCTGTGTTTTTGGGGTTGGGGTCCGCTCTTTATTTTGATCTTGCCGCCGAACCGTCCTTCACCGTAACGGGTGCAGGCCTGTCTGCATCGGTGAGTTTTTGGGTGGCTATGCTTTGGCGGTTTCACCGCCGCGATGAGCCGGAGAAATGGTTTTTGCCTTTTTTGTTGGCTTCCATCCTTTTTTGGACGGTGCTTGGGGCATCGGCAGCGCAATTGGGAACGTATCTGGTAAAGGCTCCGGTTCTGGTTCATGAAACCCGTCCAGTTTTGTTGGAAGGGGTTGTCATTCACCGCGAAGCCAAAGAAGACGCCAAAGGGTGGTTGTTTATTTTAGATGATGTGGTTATCGAAAAATGGCAGCCAGATGAAACACCCCGAAAAGTTAGGCTAACTTTCAGGACGAAGATTGAAGCAGATTTGGGGGAGCGTGTTCGGGTTTTGGCCAAGCTTCACCCTCCATCCTCTCCTGTTATGCCAGGGGCTTTTGACTTCCAAAGGTTTTACTTCTTTCAAGGCATCGGTGCGCTGGGGTTTGCTTTGAGTGAGGCGGAGATTTTGGCGAGGCCAGAGGAAGAGAGGCTCTTTTTCCTAGAACGTTTGCGGATGAAAATTTCAGAAGAGATTAACCAAAAAGTTCCTGAAAGCGTGGCCGGAATTGTATCGGCTCTGATGACCGGAGAGCGAGCGGCTATTGCTGAAGAGGACTGGACGGCTCTGCGATTGTCCGGTCTTGCGCATATTATTTCTATCTCGGGGCTTCATGTGGCGATGGTGGCAACGCCTTTTTTCTTTTTGGTGAGGCTGTTTCTTTCCACCATCCCTTATATTGCCTTAAGGTGGCCCATCTAGAAAATAGCGGCCTTTGTTGCTTTGATTGCTTGTCTTCTTTATGTAGCCTTGGTGGTTCCCTCGGTTCCAACGTACCGCGCCATGTTGATGACGGGGATTGCTCTTCTTGCCATTATGTTGGACCGTTCGCCGTTTTCAATGCGCATGGTTGCCTTTGCCGCAGGGGTTGTCCTGTTGGTCTTTCCTGAAAGTATTTGGAGCGCGAGTTTCCAAATGTCCTTTGGGGCGGTGGCGGCTCTTGTTGCCTTTGCTGACTTTATGAGGCCTTATTGGCTGGCATGGAACAGAGATTCTGGTATCTTGCGGCGAATTATTCTGTATGTGGTTGGGGCCCTTTCAACAACACTGGTTGCATCGCTGGCTACGGCCCCTTTTGCAGCCTATCACTTTCAGCAAGTGGCAGTTTACAGCGTGCTGGCCAATGGATTGGCCATTCCGCTTTCAAGCCTCATCATCATGCCCATGCTCATCGTTTCGTTTCTGCTTATGCCCTTTGGGTACGCGGATTGGCCGCTGCAAATTATGGGGCACGGCGTCGAGTGGATGCTGGTAATTGCTCGAGAAGTTGCATCACTGCCCGGGGCGGCTTTTAACCTTCCGGCCATTCCGTTTTCTTCTCTTGTCCTTTTTTCTGTGGCAGCCTTGCTTGCGTTTTTGTTTGAAGGACGCCTCCGCCGCTTGGCGGTTTTTCCCTTGCTTCTAGCTATTTTTCTGGCTGGAGTTTCCTCTTTTCGCGATAGTCCCGACCTGATTGTATCAAGTGAAGCCAATCTTGTTTTGGTGCGCAGCGGCGATGATGTTGCTCTCTCATCTGCCCGAACAGGAAAATTTGAAGCCGAAACATGGTTGCGGCGATTGGGGTATAGACAGGGTTTCAAACCGCTTTACTTTCCTCGAGAAGGCCAGACGAAGATTGGAGAGACTGCGGTGGTCGCGTGTGATGGCGAAGCGTGCCGCATCGAAACCGGCGGAAAAAAGATTGTTTTCGGCAAATCCGCTTACGCCTTGGCGGCAGATTGCGCTTGGGCTGACATGATTATTACGCCGACCTATTTTGACTCACCTTCTTGTTCTCCAGAGAAAGTGTACGATCTGCGAAGGTTCAGAAAAACCGGAGCATTCTCTTTGGTTCGGGAGCAAATAACAACGGTTGAAGAGAGCAGGGGGCATCGCCCGTGGACGGAGAAGCCCACAAAACACACCCTAGTGGTAGGTTCGGATAAGGGAAGATAGCTCTCCCTGAATTTGGACGCGGTCAGGAGTCAGAACGCGAGGTTTATAAGCATCGTTCTCGGGTTCCAGAATAATTTTTCCTTCGCGGCGATAGAGTCTTTTGAGAGTGACTTCTTGCCCATCGACCAGCGCAACAACAATGCGGCCATCGGCAGCCTGTGGTGTACGGCGAATGATGACAACATCGTCGTCATGAATTCCTGCGTTAATCATCGAATCTCCTTCAACGCGCAAGGCGTAATGCTCCCCTGATCCGAGCAAAGAGGCGGGGACTTCAAAGGTGTCCCCCTCATGTTGAATGGCTTCAATCGGGGTTCCCGCAGCGATCTTGCCGAGTAAGGGGAGCTGGGTTATTTCCCCAACCAGATCATTGATTTTGCTTTTTAGGGATTGCGGCGAAGCCTCTGGGCTTTTTTTCTCAACCCCTTCTGGCAATTTGACAACTTCAAGAGCGCGGGCGCGGTTAGGCAGGCGCAAAAGGTATCCACGCTCCACCAATCCGGTAATAAGTCGATGAATGCCAGATTTTGATTTGAGATCCAGCGCATCCTTCATTTCTTCAAAAGAGGGTGCAATGTCCCCGTGAGACATCCGATCGTGGATAAAGACAAGAAGATCACGCTGCTTTTTGGTTAACATGGCGAATCCCGTTTCATTCAGGTTTTGTTCTTCTTTTGTATTAAACGATTCCAGCCTAAAAGGCAACAAATGTTTGCAGAAAAATTATTCTGCTTCTGTGCCAGCTTGGCCGTAAGCGCGTTTTAGAAGAGATTCGTTAATCTTGACTTTGTATTTGTTCTGCAGAGACTCCATATAAGTGACCAAATTATCTTGTTTGAGATCCGCAAGCAGTGCGTCTTTCGTAGCAGAGAGGGCCTTGTCTTCCCTTGAATCTTCTCCGAATTTGATGGACGTGACCCGACCAATGGTAATTCCGTCTGCAGAGACCGCAAACGCATATTCTTCTGCATTGGTGGATAAAAAGCGGCGATACGCATCTTCTGAAAGTGTTTTGGGAGATTCCTTGCTGCGGCTGATTTTTGTGGTGACAGGTCCTTTTGGTGTGCCTGCCGATATTTTATCAAGTTTGATTTTTCCAGCATTGAGGTCTTCAACGAAGGTTTGAACTTGAGCCAGATTGGCTTTGGCGCGTTCTTCACGGGTCCAGCGTTCGAGAATTTCGGAGCGGACATCCTTAAAGTCTTTGACCTTGTCGGGAGTGACACTGTCCGTGCGCAGCGTGTAGAGACGACCATCTTGTAAATCGTTTAGCCCGCTGGTTTCTCCTTGAGGAGTGATAAAGGCGGAATTGATAATGGCTTCTTCGTTACTGGCAAGAGGTTTGAGAGAGGGAATGTTCTTACTGTCTTTGCGAAAAGATGGAACGGAGATCAAAGTCAGCTTGTATTCCTTGGCAAGAGATTCCAGAGCCTCTCCACCCGCAAGACGGTCCTCAATCTGACTGGTCAGAGCATAAACTTGATCAGATGATTTATTTTGCATCAGGTCTTTGCGAATTTGGTCGGAGACTTTTTCGAGGGGTTGGATATTCTCTGGAGTAATTTCTTTTACCAAAAGAACGTGCCAACCGAGGGGCGTTTGAATGGGACCTACTACATCACCGGATTTGGCTGAAAAAACAGGCTCGGAAATTTCTTTCATCAGTCCGTCTTTTTGGAAAGAACTTTTCCCACTATAGGCCTTTGTGTTTCCGGTTGCGGATTTGACAGCGGATTCAAGGCTACTTCCTGTCTTTGTTTTCTCAACAACGGTTTTGGCCTGACTCTCGCTGGCCAAAACAGCTTGGTCAAGAACGCGCTGTTCGGGGAGTTTGTAACTTTCGATAGCCTCCTCATAGGCGGCTTTAATTTCAGCATCGGAGACTTCTGTGCCGTCTAACAACCCTTTCGGATCAAGAAGAGCGATCGTAGCCGAACGTGTTTCAGGAATGATGTATTGGTTGCTAATTGTCTCATAGTAAGATTTGAGAGCCTCATCATCTGGCGTTTTTGGAGCTGGCAGGCTAGCGTTTGGGAGGAAGACCGTTTCAACGGTGCGTTCTTCGTTCTTAAATTTTTGAATATCCTGTGCCAGTTGGGCGGGAATGTAAGACGATTGGACGAGTGTTGTTTTCAGTAAGGATGTAGAAATCTCACTGCGCAGTTTTGCCACCAATCCAGCTTCACTCATTCCTTGCATTTGTAGAAAACGGGCCAAGGCTTCTTTGGGAGTTTCTCCTTGTCCAGTAAACGGGGTAATCAAGTTCTGGATTTTTTTTGCGACAAATTTATCGTCAACGGCAAGGCCTAGGCGAGACGATTCGCGAACAAAGAGGCGGTTCAAAATCTCGCTTTGTAGGAAACTGCTTAAAAGTCCTTGTTCGTAGGCTTGAGTAGGGTTCATATTCTGGGCTCTCAAAATGCGTCGGACACTCTGGTCGAATTCGGCAATTTTGAGTGGCTCGCCATCAATAACTGCAAGGTCTGTGTTCGTAATTCCACCACGAAACATCCCGTTCCAGTCGGTCAGAACCAAACCAACGCCGCCCATAACAAGCAAGCCCAAAAACATGGCAGAAAAAATGCCTTTTCGCATGTGCCGAAGAATCATTGTCAAAACCCCTACTTGAGTAAATTCGTCAGGCACTATAAACAGGACTAATTACAAAGCCAAGCCTTGAGAAAATAGAGGTCCACAATGAAGAAACTGATTGCCGGAAACTGGAAGATGCACGGAACCTTGCGTGAGGCTTTGAGCCTAACAGAGGCTCTTTCTGCGCAAGAAAACGCCGATTTGGCCAAGCAGGTAGATTTTTGCGTCTGTCCCCCATTTGTTCATATAGGTGCGGTAGGGGTAAGCCTTTCTCCTTTGGTTGCGTTGGGTGGGCAAGATTGCTCTGAAACCGGAAATGGAGCCTATACGGGAGATGTTTCGGCAGAGATGCTCAAGGATATTGGATGTCGTTACGTGATTCTTGGCCATTCAGAACGTCGTCAGTATCACGGAGAAACAGATGATTTGGTTGCTCGGAAGGCAAAAAAAGCCCATGAAGCAGGGCTTATCACGATCATATGTGTTGGAGAGACCGAGGCACAGCGGGATTTAGGCAAAGCCGAGGTCGTCGTCACTGAGCAGGTCAATGGGGCTATCCCCGTGTCTTCAAATTATGAAAATACTATAATTGCCTATGAGCCGGTTTGGGCCATTGGGACTGGAAAAACTCCCACAGCAGAGGACGTTGTTACAATTCATGCGGTTATTCGAAAAACGTTGCAGGAAAAACTGGACAATTCCGGTGCAATCCGTATCTTGTACGGCGGTTCGGTTAAACCTGAAAACGCAGCGACCCTTCTTTGTCTTCCCAACGTGGACGGAGCTTTGGTTGGTGGCGCAAGTTTGAAGGCCGATCAGTTTTTGGCGATTGCAAAGAATGTGCTCTAAAAGGAAGCATTGCCGATTTTATTATAACGGACAGGAATTTTTATGGAACACGTTGTTCTGGTTATTCATTTGATTGTGACACTCGTTTTGATTGTCTTGATTATGCTGCAAAGATCCGAAGGCGGTGGGCTTGGCCTCGGAACGGGCGGGGGGTTGGGGAACGTAGCCTCGGCTCAGTCCACTGCAAACGTATTGACCAAGATAACAACTTTTGTGGCAATTGGTTTCTTTGCAACCAGTCTGATTTTGGCGATTATTGCAGCGCGAGGCAATGCGCCCAAAAGTATTCTGGATTCTGTTGCTGAAACCAAAACACCCGTTGCGGTTACAGCTCCGGCCGTGCCTCAGGGAGAAGGGTCTAAAAAGACGGAAGATGCTGTGAAGGCTAAGACTGAAGATCCAAAGTCTACGTCTCAGAAAGAGTCTGTTCCCGAGACACCCAAACCTTCCCCAACAAAACCCAAATCGGAGCCAAAGGTTCCCCTGGCAAACTGACATGACACGATATGTTTTTATTACTGGCGGCGTGGTCTCCTCTTTAGGAAAAGGCCTCGCCTCCGCAGCCTTGGGCGCATTGTTGCAAGCGCGTGGTTATACTGTGCGATTGTGTAAGATGGACCCATACCTCAATATTGATCCCGGGACTATGAGTCCGTTTCAGCATGGAGAAGTTTATGTCACAGATGATGGGGCGGAAACTGACCTTGATCTGGGACACTATGAAAGATTTACGGGGCGTCCTGCTACGCAAACTGATAATACGACTACGGGACGTATTTA
>CAYZAR010000072.1:0-7646 GCA_964476455.1 uncultured Micavibrio sp. | reverse complement strand
ATTACGGGCGGCGGCTGAAAAATTTTTGGCTGTATCTGGCATTGTCAATTCCTTACTCTCAAGAACTCCGGTAAAATTTCTTTAATATACACTGCACCATAACATTATGTCAATATTTTTTTGCAAAGGTTAAATCGCTTGCCCTCAAAGTTCCTGTTTGCTTTTTGGGGGGCTTGATAGCAGAATAGGGAAACGATTTTTATTTTTTAGGGTATTGCGCCATGCGACTTCTGAAAATTTCTTTGCTCACCGCCACGGCTTTCATGGCTTTTGTTGTTCCGGCCAAGGCCGATTATGCGGTTTGGACCGATGTTCATACAGGGACCACGGTCTCTTATCCCGATACATGGAAGCCAATTAACAACCAACAGCCTAATGATTTTCTGACCCTTTCCTTGCCTTCAGGGGAAGCTAATGCGGTTTGCCGGATTCGCGCCGATGAGGATAAACGCTTCATGATCTACCCTAATCGGTTGCGCGGAGATGTCCAGAAGGTTGAGTTTTCCAACAATTTTTGGGACCAATACACAGCGTCCTACGACCAAGTTAATGTCTTGAGACAGGCGGATGGGGCAGGGTTAGGACAAGGATTTGCCAGTATTGCCTTGATTTCCTACACCACGCCGCCAGATGAACCCTATGCTGTCCGCGCCGGAATCATGGAAGTGGCCAATTATTTTGACAAAACCTATGTGGCGGAATGTTCTGTGGCGGCGGATTCTTATGCTCGCTGGCATCAATCATTCTTGAGTTTTTTCAAGACGGTGACGTTCAAAAAATCCTACCATGAACTGAAAGTCGGGAATCACTGGAACTTCCTCAAAGACTGGGGGACGATTGAGGTGATTTTTCCGAATGCGGTCTCCCGTTCGGTCTATTAAATTGAGAGGCTGAGACTCCAAAAACCGTCCTCTATGTAGGGCGGTTTTTTTGTGTTTTTCAGAAAAAATTGACATAATCTTATTTTTAAGCTAAGCAATATGTCTATCTTTCCCAATCAAGGGAAAGAAAACCAGAAGAAGGATTTTTTATGAAAGCTGTTCCCTCTCTTGCGATTTTGGCTTTTGCTTGTGCGTGTGCAACTTCTTCGCAGGCTCAGCAGGTTTCCTCCCACGACTTGGACCAAATTGCTTCGCCTCCTTCATCAAAGATCCAACAATCCTTTCCTCCCGCGCCTGCCGGAAAGATCAGGGTCCAGCCCGATGGGACAGTTTCGGTGGGGGAGGGGTTTTCTACGGTGTCAGTTGTTTTTGAGCGTAATAACACTCTTATCATCAGTTTTTCCATGGCGGGCGGGCAAGGAAAAGGGCTCCCCATGACCTGCGCGGAGTTAGGAAAAGTTCCAGATTTGTCAGGAAAAGCAAGAGATGAATTAACGTTAACTCTTCATCGTGATTTGTTGAATTCTCCTCAGGGTATCGCCCGAGTGGCAAGAAGTGTCGAACCTTTTCGGCGAATAAAGGGTGCTTCAGACCCAAACATTGTAGGGGCCGTGATCGAAGACATCGTAACTCAATTAGATGAACAGCTCTTGTTAGCGAAGCTGATTTGTGGCTCTACTGGTAGAGACAACACACCGAGTCCAAAGTAAACTGGGGCTCTTGAGGGCCAGAGATGTTCATTCAAACTGAAACCACACCAAATCCTTCCACGCTCAAGTTTATTCCGGGCGAAACAGTTCTTGAAACTGGGAGTGCTCAGTTCTCGACTTTGGGTGAAGCACGGGGACGTTCTCCTCTTGCGGAGAGATTGTTTGGGATTAAGGGGGTTTCCAGCGTGTTTTTGGGCGCGGATTTTATCTCGGTTACGATTGAACCTTCTGGGGAATGGTCAGTGTTAAAGCCGTTGATCTTGGCGGCATTATTTGAACATCTAACCTTGAAAATGCCCATTCTGATTGGCGGGCAGAAAGAAAAAAGTTCTCTCTCTGCTGAGGACAGTGCGGTTGTTTTGCAAATTCGTGAACTCCTTGACTTAAGAATCCGCCCTGCTGTCGCGCAAGACGGCGGAGATATTGTTTTTCACAAGTTTGAAAAAGGAATTCTTTGGCTGGAAATGCAAGGGGCTTGTTCGGGATGCCCCAGTTCAACGATGACTCTCAAAATAGGCATAGAAAATATGATGCGCCACTATATTCCCGAAGTTTTGGAAGTTCGGGCCGTTATGGAGGACTGATTTTTGGCGGGGGCAGAATCATTTGATCGGGAATGCTGAATAAAAATCCAAGCCAACGCCAACGAGGCTCATCGCTGCCCTCTAGAGAAGGGCCAAGCAGAGTGCAGTTCATGCGTCCCTTGTTATCTTCAAATCCTTTGGGAAGGCGAATTTCAAATCTATTTTTTCCAAGATGAGACGTTTGCAATTTTCCGAGGCCTGAGGCAAAACAGCTGATTCCTCCCATGTCTTCGGAGGTTAACTGGCTGGTGATCGTAAACCCGGGGGTGGGTGGGTTCTGACTGATTTGTGTTGTGTGCGGCTCCATATCTTTGGCGGGGAGAGGCAAGGCCAGCGATGTCATGCGAAAGCGATCAATATCTCCGAACTCATCGGTTATAGTAAAGCGGGGAAGAGCAAAGAGATTGGATGCTGGAGAAACCACCCCCGATGTTTGCCCAAAAGCGGCCTTAAAACCAGCTCTTGAAACAATCGCGGTCAAAGAAGGCGATGTTTCGCCATAGGGGTAGGAGAAAAACTCGGGCTCTTGTCCCAACTCTTCACGAAACCGCGCCTTGGCTCGATTTAGGTCTGATAAAACATCGGCTTCGGGCAGTTCAACAATATGGCCATAGGTATAAGAGGTAAGAGCAAGAGTTACCGAAGACTCTTTTTTGAGAGAGCGAATTTCATCCCAGCCAATGCCTTTGCCGGACTTTGTGTTATCGTCTAGTTTCCCGGGAGAAAGAAATAAGGTGAAGGGGATATTGTTTTCTAACAAAAGCGGAACCGCATTGCTCAGAACCGCATCGTTCACATTGTCGAAAGTCAAGGCGATGGTACGGGGAGGGAGAAGATCTCTCTTTGCCTGAGCATTGATAATGACCGGAAGAGTCGTCGCATTATACCCACCCGTTTTGATTTCGTGAATTTGGGCCTCAAAGGCGTCAAGACTTAGACTTGGAATATCCCGATCATCATCTTCTCCTACGTTGAAATAGGAGTACACCACAGCGGCTGTTCTATCCTCTGGCAAGGCGGTCGCGGCTTGCGCAGATTGAAAACCGCTACAGGGCATAAAACCCAAAGTCAGGGCCAAAAAAAGAAACGTGTTGCGGAACATGATAGCTGGACTATAACTGTCCTGAGTCTAGGAAACAACAACTATAACAGGAAAAGTCTTTCAATATCAGTAGGTTCTTGTTATTTTACGACAACAACCTTTTGGGGCTGTGACACAAGGATGGGCGGGCTTTTTTATGATTATTCTGGCTCTTGATACCGCTGTAACGGGTTGTTCTGTGGCGTGTTTAGATAGTGAAACGGGAGCCTCCTTCCTCCGTTCCGTTATGACGGAGAGGGGGCAGGCCGAAATGCTTTTGCCTCTGATTCAAGATGTGGTGACAGAGGCAGGGTTTCAGATGGCCGATATAGATCGTATTGCTGTGACACAAGGACCGGGTTCCTTTACCGGAGTTCGGATTGGTCTTGCGGCGGCTCGCACTCTTGGCCTTGCTCTGGATTGTCAGGTGATTGGATTTTCAACACTCCATATTCTCGCGAAAGAAGCAGATCCTGCTCCATCCATTCTTGCTCTCATTGATACCAAGCGAAATGATTTTTACGGACAGATTTTTGATGAAGAAGTCGCACCGTGTGAACCCGCACGGATCTGGACCAAAGAGGAAGCAGATGATTTCGATGGGCAGGTCATTTGGGGAGGAATGCCAGACGTTATTTTGATGGCGGGGCTTGCTGCGATGGAAGGAGTTGAGAAAAAAGGCTTTTGTTATGAAGAAGCTCCTCAGCCGATTTACCTGAGGAACGCTGAAGTTAGTCAATCAAAGAATAAGATTGCGCGGCTTTTAATTGATAATACTGCTTGACATCTAAGATAAACAAGTGTAGGAATATAATCGTAAAGGCTAGTAATCCGCCTTATGAACCGCCCGTTTCAGGGCGGTTTTTTGTTGTCAATTTTTCTACGGAGGTTTCTATGTTGATGCTCTTGGGGCGCGGACTGAATGCAGTCTTGTCTGTTGTGGGCTTTCTCTTTCTCTCGGCGGATGATGCCCAAACGGGCCAATATGCTTTCGACGATTCTTTCTCAACTTCTTACACACTCAAGGATTAAAACACATGGCAAATCGTACTCTTCGCACGCAGCGCATTGCAAAACCTGCTGTAAGACTTTCGTCTGGTGATTTATTTTTAACACGTCAAGGAACAGACACAGAAGATGCTGTGGCTCTCATGTCTGATCTTGGCGCGTATATGGCTCCCCACCCGCGCTATCACTTCCACGGATACGCAGGGGATCAAATTATTGGAGATAGTAAATTCTTTGACCGCACAGCTCTTGGAAATCATGGCGTGCGCGGCGCAAATTTATCCGAAGCGCAGATGTTTGCCAATGCGGGCTATATGTCCACGATTGACCCTGCGGGCGGCGCAACGGATAGTGTTATTCGCCTTCCAAATCTCAATTTTGATTTTCTCGGTGGTGAGAAAATGATTGCTTATTGGCTCGGGAAAGTCACGCCAGAAGGGACGGACCAGCCTGTGTTTGGTGATGGCGGATCGGCGACGTACCCGGGCTTTCGCGCTATTTGCAAAACAACGGGAAAGCTTCAAATCGCGCTCTATGATTCCGATTCTGATACGGCGTTTTCTGGAACAACCGTTAATACTGTTTTTGATGGAACTCTTCATAGTTTTGCTTTTGTCTTTGATGGGCAGGCAAAGAAATATGGTTTCTGGACCGATGAAATCTACGACACTGGTTTGGGTGGAGTGTATGCAACGCTAACCGGCGGTTCTATTGACTGCCGAAACTCTAATACTCTCAACATCGGACAGGCTTCGCCGGCTGCGGCAGCGTCAACCTTTGGTATGGCTACACAAACACGGGCTTTGGCTATTCTTCGCCTCTCGGCGACGGATGCCATGCCAAGCGTTGCCACGCTTACCAATGTTTTCAAACAGCTTAGGGCGAATCCTTCGAAACCAATTTTAGGGGGAGCGTTTTAATGGCTCTGCAAGTTGATCTTCCCCTCACCAGCACGTTTGTTGGGACACAGCAGCTCCAATGCATGGGCGCGGCGTATGCTCCGGCCAGTTACCCAAACGGTGTCGCGGGGTCTATGGAGTTTGACGATGGTTGGTTCAAAGCCACAATCCGGCAAACAGACCCCATAACATTTTCTGGGATTCGGTCTGAGATCATTCCGTTTACTACACAATCGCTTGGAGATGAGGTTGTATTCACGTGGGAAATGCTCATTAAAGCTACTGAATGGGCGGATCACTCAGGAGACATTGTCCTCGGCCAGCTTCACACGAAAGATGATATTCCTGCAGCGGTTGGGTTTGCCTTTGCCGCCAAGGGAGGGACGTTGTTTTTTGACATTCCAAGTTCAGAACCTCCAACAGAGAGTTGGAATGAAAAGCGCAATATCATCGGGGCGTTGCAACTCGACCATGTTTATAAAATGGCGGTGCGGATGCGGTGTATTAATAACACAACCGGATACCTACAAGCCTTTGTTGATGGCGTGCAAGTGTACCAGAATTGGGGGCGCGGCACGAGTTACAATGCGGATGGTCCCTACTTCAAGCTTGGGATTTATGACGGGCCGCACAATGCAGATTTCGGCACGAAGTCAGCGCGGTTCCGCAATGTCCGGCGGTACTCTGGTGTCACGGCTTATAGCGAGTTTCTGGCCGAGCCACCCCAATCACCGCAAAGGATGGTTGGAGCCTAAAAGTCAGGCTGCTTTACGCGATATTTTCTGGTCGTAAGCCCCAACTTCTGGGAAGTTTTTGGCCAGAGTATCATCAAGCGATTCAAACAGGTCGTATAATCTTGATTCCGAGACAGGACTTTCGACCACCACAACCAAGGAGGGTTTGTTGGACGAAGCCCTGATCAGACCCCATGTTCCATCTTCCAGCGTAAAGCGAACTCCGTTGACGGTTACGATGTCGGTAATGCGTTGGCCTGTCACGAGTTCGCCTTTTGCCATCTTGGCTTGGTAGAGCTTGGTAATTCTCTCAACTACGTCATATTTTTTGTCATCTGGACAATGCGGGGCCATAGTGGGTGACCCCCAAGTTTTAGGTAAGTCGTCTTTGAGATCAGAGAGAGTTTTGCTCGGTGAACGATCCAGCAAACGGCAAATGGCAATCGCGGTCAAAACACCATCATCATAACCCCGCCCGATAGGCTGGCCAAAGAAGAAATGGCCGCTCTTTTCAAAACCAACCAACGCCCCAATTTCATTGACCCGCCGTTTCATATAGGAATGTCCGGTCTTCCAATAGTCCGTGGTGCAGCCAAGAGATTTCAAAAGCGGGTCGCTGTGGTAAAGCCCCGTTGATTTCACATCTGCAACAAACACCGGATTTTTATATTGAGTGGCAAGATCTCTCGCTAAAATCACGCCCATTTTATCGGCGAAAATTTCCTCTCCCGTATTATCAACCACGCCGCAACGATCCCCGTCACCATCAAACCCCATCCCGATATCCGCCCCCGTTTCTTTGACTTTTTTGCTCAAAGCATGAAGCATCTCAAGATCTTCGGGGTTGGGGTTGTAATGAGGAAAAGTATAGTCAAGGGTGCAATCCATTTCGATCACATCACAGCCAATCGCTCGCAAAGCTTCGGGCGCATAGGCCCCCGCCGTCCCGTTACCGCAAGCCGCCACGACTTTCAAACGCCGCGATATTTTCCCGCCTTTGACAAGGTCCGCAATATAGCGAGACTTGAAATCTTCGACATATTCATAGCTTCCGCCCGCACAAGATTTTCCCGTCCCCTCTTTGACAATTTGTTTCATGCGGTTAATTTCGTCCGGCCCGAAAGTCAGGGGCCGATCAATCCCCATCTTGATTCCAGTCCAGCCATTTTCGTTATGGCTCGCAGTGACCATCGCCACAGCGGGGCAGTCCAGATCAAACTGCGCAAAATAAGCCGTCGGCGAAAGCGCAAGGCCAATATCTTTCACCTGACATCCCGCATTCATCAATCCGACAATCAAGGCGTGCTTAATCGAAGCACTGTAAGAGCGGTAATCATGCCCCACCACAATACGCGGCGGCGTAATGCCTCGCTCATGCATCATCGTGCCAATCGCCGTTCCCAGAGCCTGCACCCCGCGCAAGTTGAGTTGGTCGGGATAAAGCCACCTTGCGTCATATTCGCGGAAACCGCTTTCGGCAATCACGATATGCCGTTCGTAAGATTCGGAATTGGGGTGGTTTTCGGTCATGCTGCGTTCTCCATTTGGGACAGGGCTTGGTGTACCAATCTTCCCTACGGTTTTCAATAGACTTTTTGCATAACCAAAACTCTGGCGGATAGCCGACCCCACCAGAGAATTTTAAACTACAGAGATAAACAGAGTTTTTTTTATTTTTCTCTGTTTGTTTCTGCGGGCTCTGTCGTTTTTATAGGGGAATTCAGAAAGGAAAGATGGATGGCCTTAGAC
>CAYZAR010000071.1:0-7855 GCA_964476455.1 uncultured Micavibrio sp. | reverse complement strand
GGATGTGGGCAATCAATACCGCATGAAGAGCGATAAGGTTTTGGCCCAGACAATTGACGGTATTCTGGATAAAGAGGGAGGCAAGATGACCGTGCAGTACGGGAAAGGTCATATGGTTCGTCAAGAGGGTGATATGGTGGACGGGCTGCAAAAAATTGGGCGCGACGTGAATGTAGTTGAGCTTTATGCCAGCGCGGACGATGTTGTTCGGTACGGAGGGTGCAAAGCTTCGGGTGGGGCACATGAATGCCGTGGGGATTACGATAACGACAGGGTGTTTCTTAAGGAAGCTAAAGTGGAATTGGGTGAGAAGCGTGGTGGGGAGTACCAAGAGTTTTCTTTGGCACAGCGTTCACAGATAGCACCTCAGGCTCCTGCTCCTGGCGGTATGGGTTGATTCCCTGCGCTTACGGCACGACAGTCCTTGCCAACTTTGCGCATGGGTTGGTTATTCGTGCTCAGAAATAGGTCGGCTACTTCTTTTTCTTGATAAAGTTTTGTTCAAGCAGAGCGAGAACCGAGCGCATCCCCATGTCGGTTCCCCCGCGAGGACGGCCCGGGCGGCCTGTATATTCCCATGCACAATGGTCGAAATGAATCCACGGAATATCGTTTGGCACAAAATTTTGTAGGAAAAGAGCCGCAGTGATTGATCCGGCGAGGTTGCCTTGCGCTGTGCTACTCAGGTCTGCATTGGGGGAGAGAATATCCTTTTTGTAACTGTCCCAAAGAGGCATAGGCCAGACCGGATCATCAATTTGCATGGAAATTTTCTTGAGGTCTTCGGCGAGAGAGTCCGTGTTCGAAAAAACTGAGGCAATATGATAGCCAAGCGCGTAATGAGCGGCTCCGGTCAGCGTTGCAAAATCTACCAGTAAGTCAGGTTTTTCTTCGGTGGCGAGGGTTAGGCAATCTGCCAAAATCAGGCGGCCTTCGGCATCAGTATCGCCAATTTCGACGCTCAATCCTTTGCGCGAAGTCAGAATATCCATCGGGCGGAAGGCGTGTCCTGAAACAGAGTTTTCAACGGTCGCAATAATAACCCGCAAGCGGAGAGGAAGTTTTCGCGCCATAATTTGCCACGCAAGGCCCAAAGCCATTGCTGCGCCCCCCATGTCTTTTTTCATCAAGAGCATACTTGCGCTGGGCTTGAGATTATAGCCGCCTGTATCAAACACAACGCCTTTGCCAACGAGGGTTATTTTAGGGTGCTTGGCGTTTCCCCATGTCATATCAATCAGGGCAGGGGGGCGGTCACTGCCCATGCCAACTGCGTAAATAAGTGGAAAATTATAGGTCAGCAAATCTTTGTCTGTCGTGATTTCTGTATCCGCGCCAAAGGTTTTCCCAATTTCCTCTGCTGCCTGAACCAGTTCATCCGGTCCCAGATCGTTGGCGGGAAGATTGATAAGATTACGGATCAAACAAATGGATTGCAGAACTGTTTCAATGCGCGATTGGTTGGCCTCTTTTGGCCAGATCAGTTGCGGGTTTTTGAGAGATGGTTTTTTATACGCATCGAATTGGTAACAGGCGAGAACCCATCCACAAACAGCGTTATCAATCTCCTCATCTTTGAGGTCGTTGGTTTGTAAGGTGAAGGGATGCGTTAGGGGTGTATCGCCGAGAGCTTTTCGAATATTGTCAACTAAGGAAGATGTGTCATAGAGTCCGAGTTTATCAGAGATAGCAAAGGCCAGCGCAGAAATATGCCCATCGGTATTATACAGCGTGGCAAAGTTTCCAGCCTTTCCGGTCCAGCCTTGGCTGGATAAATTTGCTTGTTCTTCGGGAGTTCGTTTGCCAAGCCATGCTTTGGCTTTTTTTTCGCGGATCATAAAAATAGGCAGGGCGGAGGGAGACTTTTTATCAAGAGCCTTCGCGGGGATCAAAACTTTGGGAACATCAAGAAAGGAAAAATCTTTGCGGGCCATGAAAAAAACCTGTGTTGGAGAACAAGAAAAAAACCCCCTCCGTTGCGGGGAGAGGGTTTTATAATAACCTGTAATAAGTCCAAGGTCACTAAGCAGCTGTTTGAAGATTTACAGCAGCCGTTTTGCCTTTTTCAGTTTGCAGTTCGTACGAAACGCGTTGACCTTCGTTCAGTGTCCGCATACCGGAACGTTCAACAGCAGAAATATGCACGAATACATCCTTCCCGCCATCGTCAGGAACGATAAATCCGAAACCTTTTTGAGAGTTGAACCATTTTACTGTACCAGTAGCCATTTTTATCCTCAGTCTATCTAGAAGTTAAGTGTTAGTCTCAGGATGATCATGGGCGTAGTGTTACAGTTAAAGCATCAATACGTCTGCCACCGCAGAAACCTAAGTGTCCGACAATGCCATAGTTTTCTAGGCTTGTATAGAAAAACTATTGCTTAGCTTATGAATAATTGGAGTCAGCAAAACACCCCGATAACATTTCGGGGTGTTTTTGAAGAATAAGTCAGGCCAGATTGGCGGCGTATTAGGCTACAACCGCTACGTCTTTGTCGTCGCCTTTGTCAGCAGAAGCCCGAGCGCGGCGGCCCTTAATCATGTTTTCCAAGCGTTCTGCAGCTTCGATTTCAGTGATCTTTTCGAGGGCAGCGACTTCGCGGGCCAAGCGTTCGAGCGCAGATTGGTAGATCTGACGTTCAGAATAAGATTGCTCGGTTTCATCGTTGCTTCGTTTCAAGTCACGAAGAACCTCGGCAATCGCAATAGGGTCGCCGGAGTTGATCTTGGTTTCGTATTCTTGAGCGCGACGAGACCACATGGCACGACGAATCTGGGCACGGCCTTGAAGGGTCTTGAGGGCATCTTGCATCCGGTTGCTGGTCGAAAGACGGCGAAGGCCAGAAGCGTGAGCTTTGAACACGGGAACTTTTAGACGCATCCGGTCTTTTTCGAAGCAGATGGCATAGAGTTTAATTTCCATACCCGCTATGATTTGTGTTTCAACGGCCTCAATTTGTCCAACACCGTGGGCGGGGTAAACAACATAATCGCCCTTTTTGTACTCAACTTTTTCGGCGCTCGGCGCGATAGGGGCCATTTGACGAACCGGAGTGAGCGGGGCCAGAGGCTTATGGATCACCTGAATCGGACGATAAACCGGACGGTCAGCTGTGGCCGGAGCTGGAACTGGATGCAAGCCTTCGGCAGTTTTTTTCAAAGCAACAGGAGCATTTTGGTTTTCTGGAGCCTTGATTGTGACAGGAGCTAGCGTGGCAGAGCGCGGCTTTTCAACAGGAGGAGTGACCAACTTGGGAGTTACCTTGGCCGGCCCTTTCGCCGCAACGAGTTTTGCCGCAACCTTCGGCGTGGATTTGACCACGGTAGCGACTTTAGTGGTTTCAACTTTTTTCACCGGAGCTTTGGGGGCAACGGCTTTTACAGGTTTCGCCACTGGTTTGACCGCCGTTTTTTTGACAACGGGCTTGGTCACAGGTTTTGCCGGAGCCTTTACCGCAGTTTTCGTAACTTGCTTTTTGGTAACGGGTTTTGCGACTGCTTTGGTCACAACTTTTGCCACAGGTTTGGTGGTAGCTTTCACTGGAGCCTTCTTAGTAACTTTGGTTTTGTTGGCCACAGGCTTGCTTGCGACTGCTTTGGTCACGGCAGATGCTGCTTTCTTAACAGGCTTAGCGGGGGGCTTTGCGGTGGCAGAAATCTTCTTTGAAACTTCTTTTGTTTTCAAAGTCTTGGATGCTGTTTTTGTGGCAACTTTTGAAGATTTAGCAGGTTGAGTTTTGGTTTTATCTGCTTTGGTGGCTTTGCTGACTGGTTTTTGTGTTTTTTCTTTGTTTGCCATAGGCTTATACCCTTTCCCTGATCTTGTTTACGAACAAAAACATCTAATGCCAGAGTATGAATAAGATTTAGAGACTTATCCACAAACTTATCAACGGAACGAACCGAGTAATAAAATTACCATAAATTCGAAAAAACAATCAATATCAAGGCGTTATTGCAACCCATCCAAAGAAGTAACCGTTAGAGCATGGAAGAGACTATAGCAGAAATTCAGAAAATTTCAATTCTTTCTTTACCGATCCTTAATATGTTAAGGCGGTTGTCCACAGGCAAAAAAGTGGAGCTAATCGCCCTTGCCAGGTTTGGGAGAAAACCACTCCTCGAATTTGTTTTTTTTCTTTTTGAATTCCTCCGCTTCGGGAAGGGGACTTTTCTTGCGGGTGATGTTGGGCCAGATCTGAGCGTATTTCAAATTCATCTCAAGATATTTTTTTCCGTCCGGATTGCTGTCTGGAACAATGGCTTCGATGGGGCATTCCGGTTCACAGACTCCACAGTCGATACACTCGTCAGGGTGAATGACAAGAGTATTCTCGCCTTCATAGAAGCAATCAACTGGACAAACTTCAACACAATCCGTGTATTTACACTTGATGCAGACATCCGTAACAACAAACGTCATAGCGACTCCGTATCTTCTATAATAGTTTGCTCGGTTTAAGACATTTTATGGGCCTAAATCAAGAGGTTCATGCGAGAATCTTTGCCTGAACCTCTCTCCAGCGTCATCTCGCCGCAGAGGCCAATGGAAATCGGGAAAAGATCTTCGCCATGCCCAAAAGCGGCATTCATGGCTACGGGGCCTGTCACTCCTGCAGAATGCTCTTTAATAATATCCTCTAAGGTGAAACCAAAAGGTCTCCCGCCTGTATCCCGACAAGACGTAAACTGACCAAACAAAAGCCCTGCCAAGCGTTCAAAGGGGAGGGCTGTTCTTAAATGCCACAGCATTCTGTCAATGCGATTCATTTCTTCGTTTATATCCTCAAGAAAGAGAATTTTTCCTTGAGGGTCGGGAAGATAGGGAGTGCCAACCAACGAGCAGAAAACGCTAAGCGTCCCGCCAATAAGGACACCCTTGGCAGAACCGTTTTTCACAATTTGCAAGTTCTGGGTCGGAAAAGGGAGAGTGTGCGCAGATGTTAACCTTTTCAAGCATTGATGGAGGGAATCTGGTGAAATAACTGGAAGTTTGCTGATGGTGGGACCATATATGCTTGTGAGACCAGCTTTGGCGTAAATCCCGTTTTGCAGGGCTGTGGCATCGCTAAAACCCATGATGATTTTCGGGTTTTCACGCAAGATACCGATGTCGAGCTTTTCAAGCATTTGCGCAGAGCGATTGCCGCCTATCGCTGCCATAACAGCTTTGACTTCTTTGTCCTTGAGAAGATCATGGAACGCAGACACTTTCTGGTCCGTACTGCCTGCTGACTGGTTATATCTGGCCAAAGTCTGGGGATGGATTTTTACCTTGAAACCGGCTTGCTCCAGAACGGCCACTCCCGCAGCCAGTTTTTCCGGCTCAATATAGCTGGAAGGCGACATGACTCCGATCGTGTCACCCATTTTGAGCGGAGGAGAGAGGCGGGCTTCGGTCATGAGCGGGTCCTTTGGAAGGCTTCAAGGGCTTGGTCACGGGCAGTTTTATGATCTAGCATAGGTGCAGGATAACGCTTCGTTCCCCATTCGGGAATCCATTTCCTTATATATTCCTGTTTTGGGTCAAATTTTTCAGTCTGAGTGTGTGGGTTAAAAATACGAAAATACGGCGCGGCATCTGCGCCGCATCCCGCCACCCATTGCCATGAAGCCGCATTATTCGCAAGGTCCGCATCAAATAGAGTCTCCCAGAACCAATCTTCCCCAATGTGCCAGTGAAACCGCAGGTCTTTGACCAAGAATGATCCAACGATCATTCGCACACGGTTATGCATATAGCCTGTGGCCCACAATTCGCGCAATCCGGCGTCAACAATCGGGAATCCGGTGATGCCTTTTTGCCAGCGTTCAATGGCTTCGGCTGTAGGTTCAGCCCAATCAAAGAACTCAAATTTTTTATTGAGGGGGGCATCAGGCAAAGTCGGATTGAAATGCAGCAGAGAATGAGAAAACTCTCTCCACGCAAGTTCGCTGTGGAAATGGTCAAGGTCATTCTCGAGATGGTTGGTGAGAGCGTAGTTTTTGCTGTCATGCCAGACTTGGTTTGGAGAAACTTCCCCAAAGTGAAGATATGGGGATAGGCGTGAGGGGTGGGGCAATGCTGGATAATCTCGTCCGTTTTTGTAATTTTTTAGTCCCGTTGTAAGAAAAGATTTGAGGGCCTGCTGTGCGCCAGATTCTCCGATTTCCCAATGGCTTACCATTCCAGCATCCCACTTGAGAGTCTTGGGAAGAAGCGACAATTGGTCAAGCAATATGCTGTTCTGAGGAGTTTCAGCCAAGGGAATAAAGTTGGGGCGAGGCAAGGGGAGCCTTGGCTCTGGTTTTGAAAGGCAGCCGCGCCGGAAATAAGGAGTAAAAACACGGTAGGGAGTTCCATCTTCTTTCAGAACCTCCCACGGTTCGTAGAGTAACGAGGCTTTGAATGTTGAAACCTGTACCCCTTTGGCGGTGAGGGATTTTTCTATGTGCTGGTCTTGGTGATGACGCCACGGCTCATACAATCTGTTCCAGAAAACAGCAGGGCTTCGGGTTTGCTGACAGAGCTGCGGTAAAATTTGATCGGCGGATCCCTTAAAAAGGGCGAGTTTTCCTGACAGGCTTTTGTTAAGAGAGGCCAGCGAATGGTGAAGCCAGACACGGCTGGCGGCCCCCATTTTCCATGCTCCTGCTACCTCATCATCCAGAATGTAAATCGGCAGAATTGGCCGGCCTGACCGGAGAGCAGCCGTCAAGGCAGGGTTATCATTCAAACGAAGATCATGGCGAAACCAGAGCAGGACAGGCGGAGTCATCCTCTCTCTTTATCAGGAGTTGGCAGAATTTTACAAGAGGAGCAATTGGTCATAAATATTTACCATAAATTAATAAGAGGCTCTTAGAATGGTAGTGTAATTCAAGGGGTGCTTTTTGATGGCGGAAGTTGACGAAGGGGGAAACCCTCTTCCTGAGAGCGGTGCAGTGGAGGCTTCGGAGCCTTCGGAGCCTTCTGCGGGGAGTGCGTCTCCGTCAGTAGCCACTCCTGCCGCTTCGCGGGCTTCGGCTCCTCGGCGAGTTGTCCATTCGCACCGGCCCACTCGTGCGGCTTCGGCTCCTGCCGCATCTTCGGCCTCCGTTCGCTCGATTGACAATGCTCTGGAGAAAAGGGAGTCGCGTCTCACTGAAACGGCTCCTGTTCAGAAATTTGAAGGCAATCTAACTGCTCGCATTGACCAACTTAACGGGGATAAACCTCTTTCTGCTGGGGACCGTCAGTTTGTTAAGGACATAAGTTCTGCTCATTTCCTAGCTAAGGCGATGGATGCCGCTGGGACGAAGTCTTATTCTGAGGCGTTCAGGGAAAACTCTCGGGATGCTTTGAGTAATGCAAGATCAGGGCGTGCCGGACTCACATTCAATGTTGATGACTTGAACGTGACGAATTTAGAAGGACCACAGCAACGGGCTGCAGTACCAAGTCGGGGTGAGATTAAGGTCGGCGGGATACCGAGAGAATCGCGCCTCACTGAGGCCGATCCTATTAAATTCTACGAAAAGACATTGACCGAACGCTTGGATCGCGAGAATGGCGATAGACCTCTTTCCGCAGCGGATCGGCGGGCGATTAGAGAGATGACATCAGCGTTTTCTAGCGCGGCTGGGCAAACCATGACGCAAAGCGGCGCACAGATGACCTTGAGCGACAATTTCAGCGATGCGTCAAAATATGTGGTGACTCGTCTCAGGGAAGATTTGAAGGTTGGTCTGCTCTCTGGCATGACCGTTAGCCCAGAGGATTTGCGGATGGAAGCCAGAATAGCTGCCGAGCGGGTCAGACAAACTTTCCCGAAAATGATTTAGTTTAGGTGTGCCACCGTATGCGGCAGTTTCTATACCTGATTGTATTACAAAG
>CAYZAR010000070.1:0-7905 GCA_964476455.1 uncultured Micavibrio sp. | reverse complement strand
GATGAACATCCCCCATAACGACTGTCCATTTACAAACCGAAGCAAGCTTGCCTGCCCCCGCTTGATCGGTCAAGAGAAGGACTCTCCCTCCCCGCGCCGCGACTTCTTGAACATTCGAGGCCGTTTTCTCGAACAGAGCATCCGTAGGAGCAATAACAACAGTTGGAACCGTTTCATCAATCAAGGCAATCGGCCCATGTTTCAGTTCCCCAGCCGCGTAGCCTTCGGCATGGATATAAGAAATCTCTTTGAGCTTGAGGGCTCCCTCAAGTGCTAATGGGTAAAGGGATCCTCGCCCTAGATAGAGAACATCTCTGGCCTCCATAATTGACTTGGCAATCTCACGAATTTCTTCGTCGTGACTCAATATGCTGGCAGCAACATTGGGAACATGACGCAGGGCATAGGCGTATTCGGACTCCTGAGCTCCGCTAATTGCCCCTTTTGCCGATGCCAAGGCCAACGCCAAGCAAGCCAATGTAGAAAGTTGAGTTGTGAAAGCCTTGGTGGAGGCCACCCCGATTTCCGGTCCGGCAAGCGTATGCAAACACAAATGGGATTCGCGTTCAATCGTGCTTTCAATGGTATTGACGATACAAAGGCACATTTGACGCTGCCGTTTGCAATAGCGCAAGGCTTCAAGCGTATCAAGAGTTTCTCCTGACTGAGAAACAAAAATAGACAACCCTTGAGCCGGCATGGGGGCTTCACGGTAACGAAATTCTGAGGCAATATCAATTTCACAAGGAACTTTGGCAATCGTTTCGAACCAGTATTTTGCAACCATGCAGGCGTAGAAGGCTGTTCCACACGCAATCAAGGTAATGCGGGGAGCTCGCAGAGCAGCTTCCATGATTTCATTGGACAGCGTGATGTGTCCAGTCGATGGATTGATAAAAGAATTCAGCGTATCGGCAATAACCGATGGTTGCTCATAAATTTCTTTGAGCATAAAGTGACGGTATTCGCCTTTTCCAGTCGTTGCCCCAGATTGAGCGGTCATACGGATCGCCCGTTCCACAGATTTTTTCTTGCTATCCATGATGCGGATATTATCATTGGTAATAACCAAACGATCTCCATCTTCCAGAAAACTTATTTTGCGCGTGAGGGGAGCAAGGGCATAAGAATCAGAAGCAATAAACATCTCCCCATCACCATAACCAACAGCCAAAGGTGTTCCTTGCCGCGCTCCGATGAGCGTATTAGGCAATCCCGCAAACATCAGAACCACAGCATAAGCTCCGCGCAGACGATCAAAAGCTTTATGAGCCGCCTCTTCTGGACCACTCCCTTGTTTCATATAGTGTGTGACCAGATGAGCAACAACCTCGGTATCTGTTTCGGTTTCAAAGCGAACCTGATGTTTTGAAAGCTCTTCTTTCAACTCAGCATAATTTTCAATGATGCCATTATGAACCACCGCCACAAGATCGGTTGCATGGGGATGTGCATTATTTTCGCTTGGCTCCCCGTGGGTTGCCCAACGCGTATGACCAATACCAATCACCCCAGAAAGAGGCAATTCTTTAAGTTTTTCTTCAAGATTGGCCAGCTTGCCTTTAGCACGACAGCGAACGATTTTCCCATCAACAAGTGTCGCAATACCGGATGAATCATATCCACGATATTCAAGGCGACTGAGCCCTTGAACGAGAACAGGGGCGACTTCTTTTTTACTGACAATTCCAACAATTCCGCACATTAAGTATTTACTCCTTTTTGAGACGGCCAGAGGCCAGACCTTCTTTGTTAACTTGTCGGGCTCGGCCAATAGCCAAAGCATCTTTGGGAACTTTATGTGTCACGGTGCTTCCCGCGGCAACATAGGCTCCATCTTCTATTTCTATCGGTGCAATTAGGGATGAATTGGACCCGATCATGACATGATCCCCGATAATCGTTTTCGATTTCTTTTTTCCATCGTAATTGACGGTAATTGCTCCACAGCCAAAATTGCTATGCGCACCAAGCTGAGCATCTCCGATATAACCAAGGTGATTGGCCTTAGCTCCCTCACCAATTTTCGAATTTTTTATCTCGACAAAATTTCCGATTTTAGCCCGAGAATTAATTTCTGTTCCAGGACGCAGACGAGCAAAGGGGCCTATAGAAGCACCAGATTTGATAAGAGAACCTTCGATATGGCAGAACGGGTGGATATGAACATTGTCCTCCACCACAACATTCGGTCCAAAAACAACATTCGGTCCAATCGTTGTGTCCGTTCCAATTTTTGTATCGTAGGAAAAGTAAACCGTGGACGGATCTTCAAGCGTGGTCCCATCCTCCATGACTTCTAACCGTTTACGGTGTTGCCACGCCATTTCCAATTCTGCGAGTTGAACCCGCGAATTCACACCGCGCAGCTCTGCATAGTCGCCACGTGTCACACCTGTTGCCACACCTTCGGTGGCCAAAACCTTGGCAATATCCACAAGATAGAATTCTCCCTGAGCATTCTGGCTTCCAATTTTTTCTATCCTTCCCGCGATTCCTTCCCCTTCCAGAACCATCAGACCACTGTTGCAAAGCCGAACCAGCTTCTCATCTTCCGTAGCATCCGCCTCCTCGACAATCCGATTCAAGGTTCCGTCAGGGTTTTGAAAAATTCGGCCATAGCCCGTCGGGTTGGGCGGAGCCATAGCCAGAAATGTCGCCCCAAAACCCTTTCCCTGGTCATGATGGGCCAGCAAACGATCCAGCGTGTCCGGCTTCACCAAAGGCACATCCCCGTATAAAACCAGAACTCTCCCCTTAAACTCTTCCAACATAGGCAAAGCAGCCCGCACAGCATCTCCTGTTCCTTTTGGCTGCTGTTGGATTGCCACCGCGTGGGGAGACACAGCCGCTGCAACGTCATCCATCCCGGGGGATAAAACCACTATAATTTTTTGGGGACTCAACGTTTCAACCGTCCGAATAATGTGCTGTACCATCGGCAATCCGGCAATCGGATGCAGAACTTTTGGCAGAGCGGATTTCATCCGCGATCCTTTGCCAGCAGCCAGAATGACCACCGCCAGTTCTTTTGCGGACTGTTTTTTAGGAATTTCAGATTTTTTTGCTGCGGCTACCAAGTTTTGAGGTCCTTTTTTGTCACCAGATTGCGGGCTATCAAGATTTTTGACAAATCACACGATATTGCAAGGAATTGCAAGAAATTTAGAGCTTACTTGGCGTGATGAGATGTCAAATGCATGAGCAAAGCCCCATAATCCGTCTTAACCTGCACTTTGACGGGAAGCCATGAGTGATCGGAAGCGGTCCCCAGCGGTGCAAACCAAATAGTTGGCAAAGCCCCCTTTTTACGGCCCTGTTCTTGGATAGAGAGCCACCCTCTTGGCTTTTTCCGCCATTTTCCTTCACCCGGGACAACTTCTACCGTGCACGAAACCGCCGGACCTGCATAAATGTTATATTGGCTCTTTTTTAGGGTTTCCCGCGCAATTTCCGAGAATTTCAGGGTAAAGTTGCGATCTCCATCAAAAACCTTTGCTTTTCCTGTGCAGGGATTTTCAGGGGGAAGATCTCTCATAACTTTCAAGGTTGCCGAAAGAATATCCGTGGTTCCCGCTCCAAGAGTTTTTATTTCTTTCTCCGAAGGAGTCTTGTCCTCCCCTTTTTCTTCAACTTTATAAGAAAGGAACTCCCCCGTTTTGGTATAGAGAAACTCCTTGCTTTCAAGGCTTCCCCTCCACTTCGATTCCGATTTGTGTTTTTGAGGCTGAAGTTTTCCGTCTTTTTTGATCCAACCCTCACTGGAAAATTTACCAGACCACGGGGCAAGAGACTTCAAAAGTCCGTAAGTTTGGGAACGCAAATCTACGGTATAGTTGTCCTTTCTCTCCTGAAGAACCAAATGCGCACTCAAGGCATGGATTCCCCCCGCATAAACATCATAAGTCAGAGAGTCCGAAGTCAAAGAGTCCGACTGGGCCCATGCCGCCGGAGAGGTCGTTAAAAGAGCGCAAATCGCGCTACACAAAAAAATCTTTCTTGGCTCTGCCATTTCCAGTGAATTTAGGTTAGTCTTAGCTTTATGCAAGGGGTCTTATTTTGGTGTTCTTAATCGGGAAATTGTTAATGGGCGCATTCATGATTGGATTTACGGTCGTGATCCATGCTTTTGTCTGCGATTATATTCTCCGTTTTATCCAAACCCACAAACCACCATTTTCCAGAATATTGAGGCGGTACTGGAAAATTCCTACGTTGATCTCAGCGGTTTTTTTTATCGGTTCAGCCTTGATGATTGACATCTGGCTATGGACGGGTTTGCTGATGTATGTGGAGCCTAATATTCTAAACACAATCGAGAAATCTCTGTATTTTGCAACAGTCAGTTTTACAACAGTTGGCTACGGAGACATTGTTCTTAGTGAAACTTGGCGAATCTTACCTGCTATCGCGGCGATTAACGGGATGATCTTGTTTGGGTGGAGTACCGCCTTTATTTTTGAAATCATGGCCAAATTGTACCAAGGAGGCCGCTATCATGGAAAGCGTCATCGTGAACCACACTCTTAAATCGTTGATTGAAAAATTCTGGGAAGCAAGAACCACCATAGATTCATCTGCTCCGCCACTTGAACTGCGAGAGGCTGTTGACAAGGTTTTACACTCCCTTGATCGCGGAACACTGAGAATCGCGGAAAAGCAAGGTGCGGGATGGGTTGTACACGACTGGCTGAAAAAAGCCGTTTTGCTTTCGTTCCGCATCAACCCCAACCGGTTGATGACACCAGCTCCGGATCATGCGGCATGGTGGGATAAAGTCCCCTTAAAAACAGCCGGCTGGGGAGATGCCGATTTCTTCGAAGCCTGTTACCGCGCAGTTCCCGGGTCGATAACCCGTCACGGGGCCTATATCGGAAAGAATGTGGTTCTGATGCCCTCCTTTATCAATATCGGAGCCTATGTAGATGACGGGACAATGGTTGATACATGGTCAACTATCGGATCTTGTGCTCAAGTCGGAAAGAACTGCCATATTTCTGGCGGGGTTGGTATTGGGGGGGTTTTAGAACCTCTTCAAGCCACACCAGTAATTATCGAAGATAATGTTTTCATCGGAGCGCGAAGTGAAGTAGCCGAAGGCGTGATTGTTGAAACTGGTTCGGTCATCAGCATGGGCGTTTTTCTCGGAGCCTCCACCAAAATCATCGACCGCGAAACAGGCGAAATATTTTTTGGACGCGTTCCGGCATATTCCGTGGTAATCCCGGGGACATTGCCCGCAAAATCTTATCTGCCAGACGGAACCCCTAGCCCAAGCCTTGCTTGCGCCGTCATTGTCAAACGCGTTGATGAAAAAACTCGTAGCAAAACCAGCATCAATGAGCTTCTCCGTGATTAAACCAATTGACCCTACTCGTTTAACCCAAGACCTTGTCCGTTGCCGCAGCGTGACTCCTCAAGATGATGGGGCTTTGAGCATTGTGACAGAAAATTTGAATGCGATGGGATTTACCGTTCATCCTCTGCGCTTTGAAGAAGACGGAACCGATCCGGTTGATAATATCTTCGCCCGTCTTGGCACAGAAGGACCGCATTTGTCTTTTCTGGGACATACCGATGTAGTTCCTTCCGGTCCGGAGGAAGATTGGAAGTTTCCCCCCTTTGAGGCCGTCATTGAAAATGGGGTTCTTTATGGTCGGGGCAGCGCGGATATGAAAGGGTGTATAGCAGCTTTTATCGCAGCTACTTCTCGCTTTCTCAGCGATAAACCTCTCTTCAAAGGGTCAATCAGTCTGTTGATAACAGGCGATGAGGAAGGAAAATCTATCAATGGAACCGCCAAAGTCATAGAATGGATGAAAGATAAAAATCATATTCCTGATGTGGCCTTGGTCGGAGAGCCGAGCAATGCCTACGAAATGGGGCAAACAATTCGCATTGGGCGGCGCGGGTCTTTTAACGCTCTTTTGACTGTGCGGGGAATCCAAGGACATAGTGCCTATCCAGAACGAGCGGATAACCCCATCATAAAAATGATGAAAATACTGGATATTCTAACCCATACCGAACTGGATACTGGAACAGATGAATTCCCACCCAGCCATATCGTCATCAGCTCTGTGGATGTTGGAAATCCAGCTCCCAATGTTATTCCAGCACGCGCCACGGCTTTAATTAACATTCGCTTCAACCGTCTATGGAACGCCGAAGTTTTGGAGGACCGACTGCGTGACATTATCGCCAGCTCTGGGATTGCCTATGAATTGAAAACATGGTGTACAGCAGAAAGCTTTATGACCGAGGACGGAGACTGGCTACAGCTTGTTTCACAAGCCGTTAAAAAAACCTCAGACCGCTGGCCGTTTCCAGATACGGGCGGCGGAACTTCTGATGCGCGGTTTATCGCGCCCTATTGTCCTGTGGTTGAATATGGGTTGTTGAACAAAACGATTCATCAGGTGGATGAGCAAATCGCCTTAACTGACCTAGAAGTCCTAACCCAAACTTACTACGAGATCTTACAAAGCTACTTCGCATAATTATAATTTTTCATAAATAATAAAAACTGCATTATCTCTTGATCCTTGTTTGCAGAACTGCCTGAGATTGCTAGATTGGTCAAGATCGTCCCGTTACTATAATTCTCAGCAAAGCCAAAATCCATGTCCCAGAAAATTGTACTTGTTGACGATGACCGGAATATTCTGACTTCGGTCTCCTTAGCTCTTGAATCCGAAGGATTCGAGGTGAATACCTACCACGATGGAGAGGAAGGATATCGGGGAATTTTGTCAGTCCGCCCCGATCTTGTGGTTCTGGATGTGAAGATGCCAAGAATGGATGGACTTGAGCTTCTCACCAAATTGCGGGAAACCTCTACGGTTCCTGCAATCTTCTTGACATCCAAAGACGATGAAGTGGACCAGATTCTGGGGCTTCGTCTGGGGGCAGATGACTACATTACCAAACCTTTCTCGCAGCGGCTTTTGATTGAGCGTATTCGAGCGGTTTTGCGCCGTAATGCGCCGGGAGGCGGAACTTCTCCGGCGGCAACCGCCGCCAGCAACCCCCATTTGATCGTTCGGGGAAAACTAGAAATGGACGAAGGTCGGCACTTGTGCAAGTGGAGCGGAGAAAGCGTCAGTCTAACCGTCACGGAGTATTTGTTGGTCAAATCTCTGGCTATGAACCCGGGCCACGTCAAAAATCGAGATCAGCTAATTTCTCTTGCCTATGGCGATTCGGTGTATGTTGATGATCGAACCGTCGATACGCACATCAAGCGCATTCGCCGGAAATTCAAAGACATTGATCCAGAGTTTGATTCAATTGAAACGCTCTATGGCATTGGCTATCGGTACAAAGAAGTATGACCCGCCCACCAAACCTTTCTCATCAAGCAAATCCAGAGGAGAACGACGCTCCTCTTTCTTACGATTTAGCACCAAGGCCTCTTAGTCGTCTAACCTATAAGGTTATGAGCCTAAATTTCATTACCGTTATTGTGCTAGGGATGGGCATTGCCTATCTAGGGCAGTTCCGCGAAAATCTGATTAGTGCCGAAATGCAGATTCTCAGTACCGAGACTCGTCTCTACGCTACAATTCTCTCTGATCGGATTGCTCAAAACCCCACACAAAGAGATCCGGCAGAAGCAAGGAAAGTCTTACAGAGTTTGTTGACTGAAAAGCAGCAAAGGCTTCGCTTCTTCTCTGAAGAAACAAAAATTTTGGCTGAGGCTAATATAGACACATCTCAGCCCCCCCCGTCTTCCACCGAGATTTTTTGGCTTGAAAAAGGTTTTGCAAAGCTAATAGAATGGGTTTCTGTTGATTTCAAACTTCCTCCCTACCCTGCAGAGATGGAAGGAGACCATCCCTATTTCCAAGATGTGCCGGATGCCTTTGCTGGACGCGCCAGTCTGAGTGCGTGGAGGTCAAAGAG
>CAYZAR010000069.1:5091-7916 GCA_964476455.1 uncultured Micavibrio sp. | reverse complement strand
AAGTATGCGAAACATCCCAAACTACCTTACCGTTGGGCGGCTTTTGACCTTGCCGATTTTGGTCGCTCTGATGATGGCTGATACGTTTTGGACCTCATGGCTTGCTTTGGGGATTTATACTTTTGGCTGCGTCACGGATTGGTTAGATGGTTATATTGCCCGCAGATATAAAGTTGTCTCTCCCTTTGGGCAGTTTCTTGACCCAATTGCCGACAAAATTTTTATCCTTACGGTCCTGATTACGCTCATTGCGAACCACCATGTCCATGGGATGTGGATTGTCCCGATCATTCTGATTTTATCCCGCGAATTTCTAATTGCTGGCCTACGTGAATTTCTTGGTCCCAAAAACATTCAGATTCCGGTCACCCAGCTTGCAAAATGGAAAACAGGGGTTCAAATGAGCTCTCTTGGTTTTTTAATTGTCGGAGACTACGGCAAAGTTATCTATCCCATCCCTACAGAAACGGGGCTTTTTCTGTTGCTGATTGCAACAACCCTGACCATCGTCACAGGATGGGGATATTTTCGTGAAGGCCTAAAACATGTGGAGCAACCATAACATGAAATCTCTTTACCATCTCGTACGTCCTCTCGTTTTTTGCATGGCACCCGAGTTTGCGCACAAAGCTACGCTCTGGTCTTTGAAATTGGGATTGGTTATCCCTTTTTCACAAACACCGCACACTATGCTCCGCACAGTTTTATGGGACAGGGTTTTTCCCAATCCGGTTGGAATAGCTGCAGGCTTTGACAAAAACGGCGAAGTTATCAGTGCCTTGTTCAAAATGGGGTTTGGCTTTGCCGAACTGGGAACCGTGACTCTTAAACCACAAAGAGGAAACCCAAAACCACGGATTTTCCGCTGCGTTTCTTCCGAAGCTGTGATTAACCGGATGGGATTCCCTAACCAAGGCGTTGCAAGGTTCAAAGAAAACCTCTCTGCCTTTCTTGGTAAAAAACCTCGCCCTGTCGGTGTCATTGGAATCAACATTGGCATGAACAAAGACCAGACCGACCCAGCACAAGACTATACAGCCCTCATCAGAACGATTGGACCAATGGCCGATTATCTGGCGATCAACATTTCTTCGCCGAACACCCCGGGCCTTCGCAATCTTCAGCAGAAAGAACCTCTGGCCGAACTCCTGACCGCCGTTATGGCCGAACGGGCACAATCTTGCGGAGATCATCTGCCACCTTTGCTGGTTAAGCTTGCCCCCGACCTTTCCGATGAAATGCTAGCAGACATTGCCGAAGTTCTCCTTGATAAAAAAGTGGACGGGGTCATTTTGACCAATACCACCCTTGCCCGCCCCGAAGACCTGCCGGAAAGTTTCGCCGGAGAGAAAGGCGGCCTAAGCGGCGCACCCTTGACCGATATTTCGACAGCAATTATTCGCCGCTTCTACGCTCTGACCAAAGGGAAAATTCCCATTATTGGCGTGGGTGGAATTATGAACGGCCTTGATGCCTATACCAAAATTCGGGCGGGAGCATCACTCGTTCAAATTTATAGCGGCCTTGTTTACGAGGGTCCAGAATTGGTCCGCTCGATTCACCGTGATTTGGTAGAGCTTGCCAAAGCAGATGGTTTTGTCCACATCAGCGAAGCCGTAGGGGCAGACCACCGAGATGAATTCAGCCAAGACGAGAAACAACGCCACGCTGCCCATGTTCATGCTTAAATTTCTTGATGCCCTTGCCAATCGCCCGTCCGTCTGGCTGACCGTTTTCGGCTGTGGCAGTATCATGTCAATTGCTTCGGTAGCAAAAGCGTTTGGCGTGGGGGCGGCGGGAACTGTGTCTGGCTTTTTGATCCTCTCTGGTGCGATTGGCTACGAAATTCTCAGTCGGCAAATTGAATCAGCCGCCCTTGAGAAAAAATTGCGCCAGATTTCGCAGACTCAAGAAACCATCTCCCAAGAATTTGACGCGCTTAGAAAAAATGTTCCGCAAGCGGAGCAAAACAAAAAACAAACACCCCCTCCCCCTTCAGCTTCTCGCCCTTTGGGAGCAACAAAACCTCTTTCTGCGGCGATGCCATCCTCGCGGAATCGGTTTCGTGATCTGGCGGAGATGGTGGCTTCCCGTAAGAGAGGGCTGAAACCGTCTGACCAGATAGAGCAAGATTTGGCAACGCCCGATCTTTCTCCACCCACACCTCAGTACTCGGATGCGGTGATGACTGAATTGCTCAATCAAGCGGTCCAAAATGAACGGATTGAAGTTTTTGCCCAGCCTGTTGTGCGTTTACCCTCTCGCCGCCTCGCCTATCTTGAACTGTTTGCGCGGTTGCGGGCACGTGCGGGGATTTACCTTGCCGCCAGCCAGTATCGCCCGCTTGCAGAAAGCAAAACCATCATTCAGAATGTTGATCACCTGCTGCTGCTTCATGTTTTTGATACGCTGCGTAGCAATGCGCGGCGCGGAATTTCGGTTGGATATTTTATCAATATCTCTTCACGCAGCCTTCGCCATGCGGCCTTTGTTAACGATCTGGTTGCCTTTGCCCGCGAACATCGCAGTCTTGCTCCTTCGCTTATTTTTGAATTTCAACAAGCTGATTTCGACTCTTTGCCAACCTCGGGCCTTGAACTTCTCAATGGACTTTCTCGCCTTGGTTGCCGCTTTTCTCTCGATCATGTTGAAACCCCGCGTTTCGATGTAAAACGTATTGAAGCTGCCGGAATTTCTTTTCTCAAGATGGAGGCAGGACGGCTTGTGGACATGGCCAAAACCGATGAGGGAGCAACCCTTGTCCGCCGGCTAAAAACCGCCCTTGACCGTTCTGGAATTGAGATGATTATTGAGAAAATAGAAGA
>CAYZAR010000069.1:0-5081 GCA_964476455.1 uncultured Micavibrio sp. | reverse complement strand
CTTCTGGACTTCGAAGTTGACTATGGCGAAGGGTATTTGTTCGGAAAACCTGACCACGAAGCGGCTTACCGTTTGCGTCAAGCCGCCTAACCCTCTTTTTGTTTTGCTTACCAAGAATAAGGATAGAGTGTTGATATGAAATCTTTTCTGCTTTTTTCAGTTTTTTGCGGCCTTCAGCTTTTCTCTTTTTGCGCAGCGGCGACGGAAGCTCGTCCAGCGATGGCTCTTCATGGTGAAGCAAAATATCCAGCCAATTTTGCACATTTTTCCTATGTGAACCCCGAAGCCCCGAAGGGGGGAGAGCTACGCCTCTCTTCAATTGGAAGTTTCGACAGCCTCAATCCTTATATTATCAAAGGATCAGCGGCGGATGGAATTTCCGCGCTCACCGTTACCACGTTGATGGAACAATCCTACGATGAGCCTTTTTCAATGTATGGTCTTCTAGCCGAAACTGTGGAACGGGCAGACAACCATTCTTCGGTAACATTCAACTTGCGCAAAATTGCTCGCTGGGATGATGGAAAACCTATCACGGCTGATGATGTGGTGTGGAGTTACGAAACCCTGACTCAAAAAGGATCTCCCTTTTACAAAGCCTATTACGCTGATGTAAAAAATGTTGTGGCAGAGAATCCCCAGCGCGTAACCTTTACCTTCAAAACTCTTGAAAACCGAGAACTCCCGCTGATTATCGCCCAGATGCCCATCTTGCCCAAGCATTATTGGACAGACAAAAAATTTGAAGAGACCACGCTTGTTCCTCCGCTCAGCAGTGGTCCTTATAAAATTGGCGATGTGATTGCAGGGCGTTCGATCACCTATCTTCGCAATCCGAATTGGTGGGGAAAGGATCTTCCCATCAACAAGGGCCGCTATAATTTTGACAAGATCACCTATAATTTTTATCGTGACCAGAACGTAGCTCTTGAAGCATTTTTTGCTGGAGAATTTGATCTTCAGCAAGAAAATGTCGCAAAACTTTGGGCCACGGCCTATGATGCCCCACCGGTTCAAGATGGGCGGATTATCAAACAAGCTATCCCCAATACACACCCAAATGGAATGCAAGGCTGGATGTACAATCTTCGCCGCCCCCAGTTTCAGGATAAATCGGTACGAGAAGCTCTGGCTTATGCCTTCGATTTTGAATGGGAGAACAAACAATTTGCCTTTGGGGCCTACACCCGCACACGCAGCTATTTCGAAAATTCATCTTTGGCCGCCAAGGGCCTTCCAAGCAAACGGGAACTGGAAATTCTGACTCCCTTCAAGGACCAACTTCCTCCCGAGGTTTTTACCAAAGAATATCGCCCACCAGTGAATGATGGTAGCGGAAATAATCGGGCCAATTTGAAAATTGCTGCTGACCTTCTCGAAGCCGCCGGATATAAATTGGGGACAGACGGCGTGCGCGTTCATGAAAAAACTGGTGTGCGTCTTGAATTTCAGATCATGGATGCCAATCCGGCTTTCGAACGCTGGTCACTTCCTTTCGTTCAGAACCTCAAGAAAATTGGCGTAAAAGCAAGCTTCAGGGTCATTGATCCGGCACAGTTTCAAAACCGGATGCAAAACTTTGACTTTGATATGACCACTGGCGTGATGCCCCAATCCGAAAGCCCGGGCAATGAGCAACGCGATTTCTGGACCAGCGAAAAAGCCGACATCAAAGGATCTCGCAATTACATGGGGATTAAAAATCCGGTTGTTGATGAACTGGTAAAATTGTTGATTGCCGCTCCTGATCGCAAAGAACTGGAGGCTAGGGCCCACGCACTCGACCGTGTTTTGCAGTGGAACCACTACGTCATCCCGCACTGGTATTACGGGTCATGGCGTTTAGCTTGGTGGTCAAAACTCGATCACCCTGACCCCCTTTCGGGCATGACTCCAGCTATCCTTGATACATGGTGGGTCAAAAAATGACATCCTTGCAAACGGCCATTATCATTCCGGCGCGGTACGGCTCGACCCGCTTTGCGGGCAAACCTTTGGCTCTTCTCAAGGGGAAAACTGTTTTGGAATATGTTGTCAATATTGCCCGAACAGCTTGTGAAGGTTTGTCCAATGTCTCCATAACTGTTGCAACAGACGATGAACGGATCTCAAATTTTTGCCAAGAAAAATCCATTCCGTTTTTAATGACACCTACGGAATGCAAGACGGGAACAGATCGGGCAATGGCGGCTGCCCAGATGCTAAAAACCACGCCGGATCTGATTATCAACCTGCAAGGGGACGCGCCGTTTACCCCGCCAGATTTTGTGAAGGCGATGATTGACGAATACAGAAATCATAGTGGGTTTGACATTGTGACTCCCGTTGTGCAGCTCAGTTGGAACGAACTGGACCAATTGCGCGAAAGCAAGAAAACCACTCCTTTCAGCGGCACAACAGCAACTCTTGCCCCGAATAACAATGCATTGTGGTTTTCAAAAAATATTTTGCCTGCCCTGCGTAACGAAGATGCTTTGCGCCAACGTGACGTTCTCTCTCCGGTTTATAGACATATCGGCCTTTATGGATATGGAAGGACCTCTCTTGAAAAATATGTGAAGCTCCCTCCCTCGCGGTACGAAGATTTGGAAGGTCTTGAACAACTACGCGCTCTTGAAAATGGTATGACCATTCGCTGCGTTGTGGTTGATTACAAAGGACGACCTGCTATGACCGGCATTGACTCCCCCGAGGACCTCGCTAGAGCCGAAGCCTTGTTAAAATGACCAAAGCTTTGGGACTATTGGTTTTACTCCTGTCCTTTCTGATTGGCTTTGTTCCACAATCTGCCGCTGAACCGTTGATGATGCTCCCCTTTGTCCTGCTCTCTGGCTGGATGATGGCGAGTGGCTCTCTCTTACGCCTTCACGGACAAGACCCGTTTTTGCTGGTTCTGCTGCTTTTGTGGGTTTTATGGTCGCTCAGCGCAGCACTCAGTCCAGTTCCTTTTCCCTCAAAAGTTACATGGGTTATTATGGGGACATTGCCCCTTGCTTATATGGCATGGACCTCCCTTTCTTTGTCCGTGAAAGATTGGGAAAAAATGTCGCGCGGAGGGGCTTTTCTGTTCTCTGGGCTTGCGCTCTGGGCAATCTTACAAATTCTTCCATTCCCTTTTTCCCCTCATTTGCCGAGAGCCGAACGGCCATTTGCCGATGCTAATTTACTGGGTGGAATACTAGGTATGGGACTACTTATTTCTCTTCCTTCCTTCTTCTCATCTCCGAGAGTTTTTTCTATTCCTTTGCTGTTTATTCTCGGCGGCGTTTTTGCAACACAAAGCCGCTCGGCTATTCTTGGCCTTTGCGCGGCCATTCCTCTTTTTTTCATCTTCTGGAAGAAAGGCGAAAAGGAAACTTCTCTCTCAATTAAAAAAATCTTTCTAACTACTTCCTTTTTGATGGTAGTGTTTTCCTTGGCTGTCGGCCTTACAGATCGCCTACTACCTCTTTTCCAGACGGGCGGAGACAAAGACCTTAATGCCCGATTTGCCCTGTGGGAAGCCGGATTTCAAATGTCGCTCCTTCATCCTTTTACGGGTCTAGGGCTTGGGACGTTTCACTTGCATTATCCGCCGTTTCGCTTGCCAAACGATATTTCGGCTGGGTGGTGGGTGCATATGGACCCCTTGCAAGAAGCCATTGAATCGGGCTGGGGAGCCTGCCTCTTGCTGTACGCTCTATTTGGCCTTGTCTTGCTGCGCACGATTCAAAACCCTTCTGCACCACATAACTTACTAGTCACTCCGGCCCTACTGTTTTTCTTCGTGGTGATGCACGCCGGATACCCGCTGCACGTTGTTCCCTTTATGATTCTTTTGGCAGGTTTGTTATCACAGTTTTCTTGGCCCCGAGTTCATCTTTCGCAACCAATTAGCTTTTTCCTTGCCACTCCTTTGCTGCTTGTTCTAATGACAGGATTGTGGATTACTCTGCAAACTTCTTCAACTTTGCTTCTTTACAAAGAGGTCAAACTCGCCTCCCATTCACAAGACGAAGTCAGATTTCAAAAATCTATGTCCGCGTGTTTGGAAGAAGGTGATAGAAGTTTTCCTGATTGCCGTTTGCTAGCAGCGCGACTCTTGATTGGCCAATCTGAGACTTCACCTCTACCCCCTGCAATTTTTAAGCTTCTTGAAGAAGCGCAGGCGGCGAACCCACTCAGTCCCGAACCTGCTTACCTGCGGACTAAAGCTCTTCAGAAACAGCAATCCCCTTCCAATCAACCCATTCAACAAGGCCCCGTAAAATGACCCCTGCGACAACTCTCATCATCGCCCGCCACGGGAACACTTTCCGCGAAGGAGAACCTCCCACCCGCGTAGGAGGACGTACCGACCTTCCCCTTGTAGAAAAGGGTGAAGAACAAGCGAGGAAGCTAGGGGAAGATTTGCGCGTAAACCATCTTTTGCCTGACCATATTTTTACCTCAAACTTGCAGCGCACAATAAAAACCGCAGAACTGGCCGCAAAGGTCATGAATTGCCATGCCCCTCGTGAGCCACTTGCAATCTTTAATGAAATTGACTACGGGGACGATGAAAACAAATCGGAACCCGAAGTCATCGCCCACCTTGGCGCAGAAGCCTTGAGGGCATGGGACACAGATTGTCTTATGCCAGCGGGCTGGTCACCACGTCCGGAAGATATTCTCAAAAACTGGCAAAATTTCTTGGCGCGGCTTGAAAATCATTTCTTAGGAAAAACCGTTTTGGTTGTCACCAGCAACGGGATTGCACGGTTTGCTTTAGACATCGCCCGTCCCTCCTCCCACCCTCGTAAACTCTCGACAGGAGCTTATGGCGTATTAGAATTTTCCGCTTCGGTGTGGCAGGTGCGGGAATGGAATACACGGCCAAAGTAACCCGTTCTGCCCTTCCCCAACAAGAGAAGAGGCTGACCGCATGGCGGACGAAATATGCAGTACAAAATCAATCTAGCCCGATAGCTGACTTATAAAGCTCTAACAGTTCTTCTTCTTCACGGCGTTTTTCCGTTTCCATTTTGCGAAGACGGACCAGTTTGCGTATTGTCTTAACATCAAAGCCCACTCCCTTGGCTTCGGCATAAATGTCCTTGATG